>JAHCKB010000034.1 GCA_026125985.1 Bradyrhizobium sp. | reverse complement strand
CGTCATGTCGCGGCTAGCACGCGCACGTGCCCATGTCAGAGCTGTTCTGGAAGGTGAGCGTACCCCGTTGCGCCGGGTCAAATAGCGGCAAGGCAAATTTGCATCGAAGAGATATCTGAGCAGGACTGGACGAGACGACGACGATGAACGAACCCCAAATTCCCGTCACCGAAGACGAGCTTCATGCCTACGTCGACAACGAGTTGCCGGCGGAGCGCAGCGGCGACGTCGAGGCGTGGCTCGCAGCACATCCCGAGGACGCGACGCGGGTGCAATCGTGGCGCGCTATGGCCGAGATGCTGCATGCCCGGTACGACTCGGTGCTCGACGAGCCGGTGCCGAAGCGACTCGAACTCGAACGGCTGGCCAGCCCGCCGCGCCGCTGGATCTATGGCGCGGTGGCTGCCGCGCTGGTCGCGTTCATCGCCGGCGGCGGTGCCGGCTGGATGGTGCATGGCGCAACCGCGACGCCCTCGGCATTTCATAGCCTCACGGTGGAAGCGCTGGATGCCTACCGCCTCTATGTCGTGGAAGTGCGCCATCCCGTTGAGGTGCCCGGCGCCGAGCGCGCCCACTTGCAGCAATGGCTAACCAAGCGATGCGGGTGGAAGGTCCATGCACCCGAACTCGAAGCAGCGGGGCTGAAGCTGGTCGGCGGCCGGCTACTGCCCGGACCGGCCGGACCCGCATCGTTCCTGATGTACGAAGGCTCGTCCGGCGAGCGCTTCACCGTGTACGCGGCGAAGGCGACGGAGGAGTCCACCCAGATGCGCTATGCCGCACAAGGCAAGGATAGCGCGCTGTTCTGGGCTGAGCGCGGCGTCGGATTCGTGGTTGCGGGCTCGAGCGACCGCGATCGGCTGACCCAGATCGCCAAACTGGTCTATGACCAGAGCGAAAAACTCGGCGGCTAACGCCGGCGGGCTCAGGGAATTGCAGCGAGCGTCCGGCAAAATTCCCGCGGGATCAAGAAAATCGGCGGCGAAAGTGCGGCATACGCAGTTGTCCCAATTTGGACATTGAATATCTGGAATCAGACCACCGACGCGTCTCATTATCGCACCGGATGATCACGCGAAAATGAGTAGCGCTCGATCCGCCGATCGGCGCAAGCGGCCTCGATCGGGGTTTGGTACCGCGCTGGTCCCCCTTTCGAGGCCGCACCCCTTTTGGGGGGTCACGCCGATGGGCGCACGACCGGCCCGTCCACCTTGTTGCGGCTCTGCTGATCCGGGGATCAGCCGAGATCGCTGCGCGGATTGTACGGGTGTCCGTCGCGCCACTTCTGCATCAATTGCTCAAGCTCGCTGTCGTTCCCGTCAGGCAGGATAATCTTCGTGGTGACGAAGAGGTCGCCGGCGCCGCCCGTCTTCGGCAATCCCTTGCCCTTGAGGCGGAAGGTCCGTCCGCTCGACGTGTTCTTGGGGATCGACAGCTCCACCGCTCCGCCCAGCGTCGGTGCGCGAACCTTGCCGCCGAGCACGGCCTCATAGAGCGTGATCGGCAGGTCGACGCGCAGGTCGCTGCCGTCGACCTTGAAGAAGGGGTGCGGCGCGATGCTGACGGTGATCAGCACATCGCCCGGCCGGTGGCCCGGCGCGGTCTCGCCCTGCCCCTTCAGCCGGATCTGCTGGCCGGCAGTGACGCCGGCCGGAATCTTGACGTTGAGCTCCTTGCCCGTCGGCAGCCGTACCCGCTTCTCGGCGCCCTTGACGGCATCCTCGAGCGAGATGGCGAGCGCGGCATTGACATCGAGGTCGAGCCCGATGCCGCCGGCTTCGAATTCGAAGGGGGAAGCCCCGCCACGCGCGCCACGACCGGCAGCGCCCCCGAACATGCTGTTGAGGATATCCTCAAAGCCGCCGGCGCCTGCCCCACCGCCACCGCCGGAGCGGAACGTATAAGTCTCGAATCCGCCGGGGCCGGCACGCCCGCCGCCACGGTCTCCGCCCGGAAAGCCCTGAAAGCGCGGCTTGCCTTCGGCGTCGATCTCGCCGCGGTCGAACTGCTTGCGCTTGTCCTCGTCGCCCAGGATTTCGTTGGCGGTATTGATCTCGGCAAACCGGGCGGCGGCCTTGGGGTCGTCCTTGTTGCTGTCGGGATGATGCTTCTTGGCGAGCTTGCGAAAAGCGCTCTTGATGGCCGCAGCACTGGCGCTTCGCGGCACCCCCAAGACCTCATAGGGGTCGCGCATCCGTCAAATCTCCTCTCGGGGAATCGGTCCGTCGTACCAGGGCAGGATACCCATTTTAGCTTCATGTGGGATGCCGTTGCATTTTTGCAACTGGCCGACGGCAGGATTAGCCCCGCTTCCAGGGCTTCAGCGTATGAATTTCCCAGCGGCCATGGCCAGCCTGGCAGGCGGCCCCCTGAAGCCAGCTTTCGTTCCGGCCGTTGACATAGCTTGCGAGAAAGTCCCGGCAGGTCCGCCCTTCGTTGGTGTAGGCCTGTGCAAGCGGGGTTACGGAACCGTACGCGCCCGTTTCGGGGTTGGCCCAGGGCTGGCTGGTGTCCTTCTGGCCCTTGGTCAGCACGTCGGAAGCCGCGGTGCGGGCGAAAGCCATATCGCTCTCCGTCGGGACCGGCTCCTCGGCTAGGATCGAGCCCGTCACCACTTCGCTCTCGTCCCCCTTGGAGAAGACGCCCCCACCGTCGCGGGAAAAGCTGCACCCGCCCGAGCTGGCGCCGATCAGGAACAGGGTGACCATGGTGCCGAACGGCCGGATCGCCGATAGGCCAATGCGTCCCCATGCCCTATATAGGCGGGGCTGCAGCGCGCTCTGGGACGCTGGCGGACGCAACTGGTACTCCGGACATGACAGACACAACCTCCATCAAAACCCCAACACCGTTAACATCCGGTGATTTTACCGCCGCCGAGGAACCATTCGCATTGTTCGGGGAGTGGTTCGCCGAAGCGGTCAAATCGGAACCGAACGACCCGACCGCCATGGCGCTCGCCACTGTGGACGCCGACGGCTTGCCGGACGTGCGCATGGTGCTGATGAAGGGATATGACACCGACGGCTTCGTCTTCTACAGCCACATCGCCAGCCAGAAGGGCCGCGAACTCGCCGCAAATCCCAAGGCCAGCCTGCTGTTTCACTGGAAATCGCTGCGGCGACAGGTGCGCATTCGAGGGCCGGTTACGCCGGTGACGGACGCCGAGGCCGACGCCTATTTCGCCACGCGCCCAAAGCAGGCGCAGATCGGGGCATGGGCCAGCAAACAGTCCCAGCCGCTGGAAAGCCGCTTTGCTTTCGAGCAAGCGATCGCGCTCGTTGCCGCCAAACATGTCGTTGGCGAGGTACCGCGACCGCCGGGCTGGAGCGGCTGGCGCATCGCGCCGCTGCGCTTCGAATTCTGGCACGACCGTCCGTTCCGCCTGCACGACCGCATCGAATTCCGCCGCGACGCGCCCAGCCAGCCCTGGAACAAGGTGCGGCTCTATCCCTGACGCCCAGCCCCCTGAAGGAACCTCATGCCGACTTCCAACCTGCCGCGGCGCACGCTGCTCCTGACCGGCGCCAGCCGCGGCATCGGGCATGCCACCGTGATCCGCTTCTCCAGCGCGGGCTGGCGCGTCATCACCTGCTCGCGCCACCCCTTCCCGGAAGACTGTCCGTGGGACGCCGGTCCGGAGGACCACATCCAGGTCGACCTCGCCAATCCCGAGGATACCTTGCGCGCAATCGGTGAAATCCGCGATCGGCTCGAAGGCGGTACGCTGCATGCGCTGGTCAACAATGCCGCGATCTCGCCGAAGGGACCGGGCGGCTCCCGCCTCGGCAGCGTCGACACCGACCTCGCCACCTGGATGCACGTCTTCCAGGTGAATTTCTTCGCGCCGATCATGATCGCGCGCGGACTGATCGAGGAGTTGAAGGCCGCCAAGGGATCCGTCGTCAACGTGACTTCGATCGCGGGATCGCGCGTACATCCCTTTGCCGGCGCAGCCTATGCGACCTCGAAAGCGGCGCTCGCCTCGCTGACCCGCGAAATGGCCTCCGACTTCGGCAAGATTGGCGTGCGCATCAACGCCATCGCACCGGGCGAAATCGACACCTCGATTCTGTCGCCGGGCACCGAGAAGATCGTCGAGCAGCAAATCCCGATGCATCGGCTCGGCACACCGGACGAGGTCGCCAAGATCATCTACGTGCTGTGCACGGAGACCAGCTCCTACGTGAACGGCGCCGAAATCCACATCAACGGCGGCCAGCACGTCTGACGGCAATTCGTAGAGCCGGTCGCGACGCGGATCGGTCTCCGGTCACCGCTTCGGACTAGCGGTCTGCCCGCGCCTCGCATGGGCACATCCCTGTTCACACCAGCTCGCGCAGGATCTGCGCTGCCTTCCAGCGCAACTGCGCCGCTTCGACATTGAACGTGCTGGAGCACTCTTCCTCGCGCTCGCCGTCTGCCAGCACCGCGCCGCAGTGCCGGCAGGTGCGCACCGAGATCGCGGGCGCCCGGGCGCCGATGCGCTTCCGGTAGCTCGCAAGGTCGATGACCGTGCGCGACTGAATTCCGACTTTGTCAACCATTGTGCCCTCGCGGCGTGTGAGCAGCGTTATCGCAGACAACTTTCGCTCAATGGTTCAGGGCACGATTCAAATTTTAGCGGAGCAACCGTGGCGGGTGAAACGGGTCCGAATCCTGACCGGGTAGTTGCCGCCGACTTTCTCGGTAACCATTGCGAAGCGGGATCGCCATTCACTGTTCGGAAACGCAGACCTCACAGCCACTTCTTCCAGCGGAAGATCAAGTACGGCACCACGGCGGCGGCCAGCATCATGACGAGCGCCATCGGATAGCCGTGTGCCCATTCCAGCTCCGGCATCTTCTTGAAATTCATGCCGTAGATCGAGGCAATCAGGGTCGGCGGCATCAGCACGACGGCCATCACCGAGAACAGCTTGATGATGTTGTTCTGCTCGAGATTGACCACGCCCAGCATGGCGTCGAGCACGAAGGTGATCTTGTTGGAGAGATAGGAGGCGTGATCGGTCAGCGAGACGACGTCGCGCTGCATGGTCTTGAGCTGCTCGCGCATGTCCTTCGACCATTTGACCCCCTCCATCACAGCGGAGAGGAAGGTGACGACGCGGCCGATCGAGACGAGGCTCTCGCGCACCTTGGAGGCAAGGTCGCCCTTGCGGCCGATCTCGATCAGTATCTGGGAGTATTGCTTGGCATGGCCCTGGCGCGCGGACTCGGGCTCGAAGATTTCGTGGCTGACCTGATCGATCTCGGCGGCGCAACGCTCCAGGATGTCGGCGGCGCGGTCGATGACGGCGTCCAGAAGCTCCATCAGCACCATCTCTCCCGATATCGACGGCGAGCAGGAGCGCGCCAGCTTGTGCTCCACCAGCGCGAAGGGTCTCGGGGTATCGTAGCGCACCGTGACCAAGCGATGGCCGGCAAGGATGAAGGTGACCGCCGTGGTGCGCGGCATGTCGGTGTCGGAATGACACATCAGCGTCGCCGTCATGTAGCGGGCGCCGTTCTCGATATAGAGGCGGCTCGAGATTTCGATCTCCTGCATGTCCTCCCGGGTCGGCACGGCAATCCCGGCAAGCCGCTCTACCGCCTTGTCCTCCTCCGGTGTCGGCTTGACCAGGTCGATCCAGACCGCGCTTTCAGGCAGCGCACCCAGATCCACGGCGACGGCCTTCTTCAGCGAAAAATCGGAGGGTACGAAAACCGAGAACATCCAGAACTCCGGAACGGGCCGTCAGAAGCACACCGGCTTACCCCGATTCTGGCAAGCTCTCGATGACAGCCAAATTAACCGAAGCCCAGCATTTGTGGCGACCGAGTGGCGTGACCATGGCGTGGTTGCGGCTAATGTGGCCGATTTGCCCAATAACCGGGCCCGACTGACCCAAGCTTGCGGCAGAAAGGACACAGATGGCCACGAACCACACGGGACAAATCCCTAAGTTCTGGAATTGTGAGGGGTTTCGAGGATAATGGGCCATCGGTTCGGGCGTCAGCGGTGCATCGCCGAGGTGCGTACGCAGAAAACTCGATTGGAATTGGACATGTCGTCGTTGAAGGCAAAGTTGGGAATTCTGGCTGCCGGCCTGATGCTGTCGGGCTGCATGCAGGCTACCACCTATCAGCCGGCCCCCGAGGCATCGCTCAAGCCTGCCGACAAGGCGCAACTTGCCAAGGCCCGCTACGAGAAGGTTCCGGTAGCGGAGCCGTTCCGCCGCGCCATCGTCGACTATCACCGCAAGGAATTGCCCGGCTCGATCGTGGTCGATTCCGACAACCACTACCTTTACCTGGTGCAGGATGGCGGGAAGGCCATTCGCTATGGAATCACCGTCGGCGAGGAAGCGCTCGCTTTCTCCGGCATCGCTAAGGTCGGCAACATGGCCGAGTGGCCGAAGTGGACGCCCACGGCGGACATTCACAAGCGCATAGAAGGTTTGCCCGCCTCGGTCCCCGGCGGCGTGGACAACCCGCTCGGCGCCCGCGCGCTCTATCTCTATCAGGGCGGTCGCGACACCATGTTCCGAATCCACGGCACCAACCAGCCGGAATACATCGGCGCCTCGATCTCCTCTGGCTGCATTCGCATGACCAACGAGGACGTCATCGATCTCTATAGCCGTGTGAAGATGGGCACCCTGGTGGTTGTGCTCGAGCCCAAGCACGGCGACTCGCCGTATAATTCCAGGCTGGCACTGCAGGGTGGCGGCAACCCCATCATGCAATAGGCATCCGGGCAGACGGAATCCAAAAAAAGCGCCGGAGATTGCCGGCGCTTTTTTCTTGGCTTCACGTTTCCGATCAGGATTTCCTGCACCGCCAGTTCTTGCAGGACCAGGTATTCGCCGTTCACGGCTTCGTCGAAGCGCCGGACCTGACAGCCACCTCGCGAGGAGGCGCTTCCGCCGGACGTTCGGCTGGCAACATCGGGGCCACCTCAGGCAGCGGATCCCAGACGTTCCATTGGCAGATTCGATAGTTGTTGCGTCGCTCGGCGATATCGAGGTGGATGTGGTCCTCGTGGTACCAGTCCGATCCCGGTCCCAGCACGGTCGAGAAGCGCGCGCACACCGAATGCAGCACGGCCTCACGCAGTTCGCGTGTCACGGTGCGGTCGGTGAAGTGGATCGATTGGCCGTTGGCCAGCTTGACGGCGCGCACGTCGAGCGCATTTGCGCGGCCATGCTCGGACAGCCGGGCGCCGACAACGCGGTTGCGACCACGGCATTCGTAGGAATCGAAATTGTCGAGGTCGCTGACGGAACTGCCGAGGCTTGCCGCGATCGGCGCGATGTCGTTGCGGATCCAGTCGGCAATGGCGGTCGCCATCTTGCAGCGGAGGACGGCAGCAGGCTTCACGGCAACCTTGCGCTTGTCCGCAAGCACCACTGCTTCCAGCCGCACCAGATCCTCGCCGCCGCAGCCGCCGGGCCCCTCGATGTCGGCGATGCTGGGAGCGATCGCGATCTCTTCGGTCAGAGCCAGCCGGCAGGCCGAAGGTGGCGGCGGCTCGGCCTTGGCGGCCGACTCGGCGGGTTTTTTCGCGGACTCCGGCTCGGCCTTGCCCGGTTCTGCCTTGCCGGTTTCCGCCTTGGGTGCTTCGGCTGGACGCGGACGCGGCAGCGGGATCACGGCGGGCTGGACGCTGGCGCGTAGCTTGGGCGGGTTCTTCCCGAACAATTCCAGCGGGGGGATCAGCCTGATCTCGCGCGCGACGACCGGCCCGGCCAATCCGCAAAACAAGGCGGCGGCAACGGTAACCATTGCCGCCACACGGCGGTCAAGGGTGCCAATACCCAATTTCCGGCTTGATTTCTCCGCGCTAAAGTTCATGACAATTCCAGACCTTACCGCCAGTTCGCCCGTATCTTTGGGGCGGAAGTGCGGAACACCATAACGATCAGGAGGACGTCGGATGCTGGGTTTGATGCAGGATTGGCCGTTGCTGTGCCATCGGATTATCGAGCACGCGGCCAAGTATCACGGAACGCAGGAAGTCGTCACCCGTTCGGTCGAAGGCCCCATCGTCCGCACCACCTACGCCGAAATCCACAAGCGCGCGCTGAAGGTCTCGCAGATGCTGCAGCGCGACGGCATCAAGCTCGGCGACCGCGTCGCCACCATCGCCTGGAACACGGCGCGCCATCTCGAATGCTGGTACGGCATCATGGGCATCGGCGCGATCTGCCACACCGTCAATCCGCGGCTGTTCCCGGAGCAGATCGCCTGGATCGTCAACCATGCCGAAGACCGGGTGGTGATCACCGATCTCACCTTCGTGCCGCTGCTGGAGAAGCTTGCCGACAAGCTACCCAGCGTCGAGCGCTACGTCGTGTTGACCGACAAGGCGCACATGCCGCAGACCACGCTGAAGAACGCGATCGCCTATGAGGAATGGCTGGCGCAGGCCGACGGCAACTTCGCCTGGCAGGACTTCGACGAGAATACCGCGGCCGCCATGTGCTACACTTCGGGCACCACGGGGGATCCGAAGGGCGTGCTCTACTCGCACCGCTCCAACGTCATTCATTCGTTCATGGCCAACTCCAAGGACGCGCTCGGCACCTCCGCCAGCGACGTCATGCTGCCGGTGGTTCCTCTTTTCCACGCCAATAGCTGGGGCATCGCGTTCTCGGCCCCGGCCATGGGCACCAAGCTCGTGATGCCCGGCATGAAGCTCGACGGCGCATCGGTCTACGAGCTGCTCGATACAGAGAAGGTGACGCATACGGCCGGCGTGCCGACCGTGTGGCTGATGCTGCTGCAGCACATGGCGGCCAACAATCTGAAACTGCCGCATCTCGAATTCGTGGTCTGCGGCGGCTCGGCCATGCCGCGTTCGATGATCAAGGCCTTCGTCGATATGGGCGTGAACGTGCGCCATGCCTGGGGCATGACCGAGATGAGCCCGCTCGGCACGCTGGCGGCGCTCAAGCCGCCGTTCAACGAACTGACCGGCGACGCCCAACTGGACGTGCTGCAGACCCAGGGCTTCCCGCCCTATGGCGTGCAGATGAAGATCACCGACGACGCCGGCAAGGAACTGCCGTGGGATGGCAAGACCTTCGGCAGGCTCAAAGTGAGCGGTCCTGCCATCGCCAAGGCCTATTTCAAGGTCGACACCAACATCCTCGACGATGAGGGCTATTTCGACACCGGCGACGTCGCCACCATCGATCAGCATGGCTACATGCGGATCACCGACCGCTCCAAGGACGTGATCAAGTCGGGCGGCGAGTGGATTTCATCGATCGATCTGGAGAATCTCGCGGTCGGCCATCCTGCGGTGGCGGAGGCCGCCGTGATCGGCGTCTACCATCCGAAGTGGGATGAGCGTCCGCTGCTGATCGTGCAGCTCAAGCCGGGTCAGTCAGCGACACGCGAGGACATCCTGAAGTTCATGGATGGAAAGATCGCCAAGTGGTGGATGCCCGATGACGTCGCGTTCGTCGACGGCATTCCGCACACGGCGACAGGCAAGATCCTGAAGACGGCGCTGCGCGACCAGTTCAAGAGCTACAGCTTCCCGAACGCGGCGGCATAGCCCCCCAAGCGAGGGGGCGCACCCGTTCGGGTGCGCTCCCTCATGATCGGGCATCACGCCACCCTGTGCTTTGGGGCTGGCGCCCTTTTCCCGGCGAGCATGCCGCCGATCGCCGACAACGCTCCCCAAAACGATGCCGTGAACGCCTCGGCCCGCGCGCGACGCGCTCCTTGGTTGTAGGCCTCAAGATCGATGCTGCCGTCAGGACGACGCAGGACATCGTAGCTGGCGTACGGTTCCGATGGGGCGACGCCCAGACTGTTTTCCCGAAACATGCCGAATCTCCTTCGTTGAAGGAGCTTGATATATTATGCGTGCCCTATATCGTAATAAGTCAATTTTTCCGTTCATACGTGAACCAAATTCATGAATTATTCTGCCTCCGCCGAAATGAACGCCTTCGTCCGGGTGGCCGAACGCGGCAGCTTTGCCGCCGCGGCGAACGATCTGGGGCTCACCCCCTCGGCCCTGTCGAAGCTGGTGACACGGATCGAGGACCGGCTGGGCGTGCGGCTCCTCACCCGGACAACGCGAAAGCTCGCGCTGACCGCCGAGGGCGAACTGTTCGTGGCGCGCAGCCGGGAAATCCTTGCCTCGATCGAGGCCGCCGAAGCCGAGGTGACGGCGGCGAGCGAACGCCCGCGCGGTCACTTGCGGGTCAGCGTCGGTACGGCCGTAGCCAAGCAGATCCTCGCGCAGGCGCTTCCCGTCTTCCTCGACCGCTATCCCGACGTCACCGTCGAGCTTCACGTCTCGGACCGGCAGATCGATCTGGTCGCCGAGCAAGTCGACATAGCCCTTCGATCCGGCCCGCTCGGCGATTCGACGCTGGTGGCGCGCAAGGTCGCCGAGGCGACACGCGTGATCTGCGCCAGCCCGCTCTACCTGGAGAAGCATGGGTCCCCCGGCGTGCCGGCCGATCTGCTGCGGCACAATTGCCTGACCCTGCCCGGCCCGGCATGGGCGCAGTGGCCCTTCCACACCCATGAAGGCATCAACCGGCTCGCGGTTGCCGGCAACCTTACCAGCGACAACGCCGATCTCCTGCTCGATATGGCGGTCGCCGGCCTCGGCATCGCGCGGCTGGCAGATTTCATGGTGGCGCGCGCCATGCGCCAGGGCGCGCTCGTTCCGCTGCTCACCGACAGTCATGTGCCGGAATCCTTTCCGATCCATGCGCTGACGGTGGCAGGCCGTCACCGCGCCCCCCGCATCAGGGCCTTCATCGACTTTTTCGCCGAACTGTTCGATCGGACTGCATGATGTATCGGGCATCACGATTTGGACGGATTTTCCGGCGCAAGCTGCTTTCCACGCGCCCGATAAATGCGCTAGTTCAGGACGCTGGCCGTCGGAAACTGACTCGGCGCGGCAACTCGATTCATTGATGGAATCCCAGGGATGGCCCGCAGGTTTTCCGCCCCCTATCAGACGGAACCGGTGTCCGCTCTCGCGACATGGGCGCGCAATCTGGCGGTGTTCGCGGCTATCACCGTGCTGGTCTCTGTGGTCATCGTCCACACCGACTTCCTCGAGATCAAGCCCGCGATGGCGACCTTCTTCGGCGGGCTTGCCATTGCCGGGCTCTCGATCCTGGTATGTCTCGGCGCATTCGCCGCGATCTGGCAGAACGGCTCGCGCGGCATGAGCCGGGTGCTGCTCGCGCTGCTGATCGATGCGGTCGTTCTTGCTTATCCCGCCTATCTCGCCGTGCAGTACCGCAAGCTGCCGAAGATCCACGACATCACCACCGATCCGATCGACCCGCCGCGTTTCGAGGCGCTGGCGAGGCTGCGCGGCGGCGAGGGCGCCAACTCTGCAGTCTATGCCGGGCTGTATTCGGCCGAGCAGCAGCGCATCGCCTACCCCGACATCGAAACCGTGGAACTCGACCTGCCGGCGCAGCGGGCCTATGAGGTGACGCTTGGGCTGGTCGGCAAGCGCAAATGGAAGGTGGTCGACGAACGCCCGCCACAGCCGCGCCGTGAGGGCCGCATCGAGGCCATCGCCCAGACCCCGGTCATGGGGTTCCGTGAAGACGTCTCGATCCGCATCAAGGCCGACGGCGAGGATTCCCGCATCGATATCCGCTCCTCCTCGCGCTATTTCGAGAGCGATCTCGGCAGCAACGCCGCGCGTGTGACAAAGCTGATCGGTGACATCCGCGCCGCCGCCAGCGCGGCCGCATTGAAGCCTGACAAGAAGACGCCGGCGCCACCGGCAAAGAAACAGACGAAGAGCGTCAAGAAATAGCGGACAGCGACCAGCGCGTGGTTGCGCGCGCCTTTCCGTCCGCCATCGCCTCCTCGCAGTCAGCGATTTACGTCAGGAAGCCATCCAGTAGGTTCCGCCGATCACGGGATCTCCGTCGGTTGCGACGACCCCGCGCGCGACCAGATCTTCCAGATGGGCCAGCACCGAATAGCCGGCGGCATTGGCCAGCCTCGGATCGATTCCGATATAGATCGCACGTACCATAGTCTGGATGTCAGCCTCGCCCTTGGACAGACGGTGCAGGATCGAGGCCTCGCGGCCGCGACGGTGCCGTTCAAGGAAGCGCACATAGCGCGGACCTTCCGGAATCTCCGGGCCGTGGCCCGAGAAATACAGATCCTCGTCGCGCCGGGCGAGCCGGTCGAGGGAAGCCATGTAATCGATCATCGACCCATCCGGCGGCGCAACGATGGAAGTCGACCAGCCCATCACATGGTCGCCGACAAAGCTGATCTTCCGCTCCGGCCATGCAAAGGCGAGATGATTGGCGGTATGGCCGGGCGTAGCCACCGCTTCCAGCCGCCAGCCGCTGCCCTCGATCACGTCGCCGTCCTTCACAACGACGTCAGGCTTGAAATCGCGGTCAGCGCCGGATTCCGGATTGTGCTTTTCGCTCTCGAAACGCGGTCGTGAAGCGCGGTGCGGACCTTCGGCGTAGACGGTAGCGCCGGTCGCCTCCTTGATCCGGGCCGTGTTCGGCGAGTGGTCGCGATGGGTATGCGTCACCAGGATATGCGTCACCGTCTCTCCACGGACGGCGTCGAGCAGCGCTTTCGCGTGCGCCTCATCGTCCGGACCGGGATCGATGATCGCGACATTGCCTTGGCCTACGATGTAGCTGACCGTACCGGTGAAAGTGAACGGGCTCGGGTTGTTGCAAAGCACGCGCCGCAGTCCGGGACGCACCTCCTCCACCACGCCAGGTTTCAGGGGGAAGTCGCGGTTGAAGGGAATGTCGTCGTTGTCGGCCATGATCTGCTCAGCTCTTTCATTCGTCGTGCCCGGGCTTGTCCGGCCATGACGAGAAGGGACGAGACATCTCCTATGAAAACGCCTGAATGCCGGTGATCGCGCGGCCGAGGATCAGGGCGTGAACGTCGTGGGTGCCCTCATAGGTGTTGACGGTTTCCAGGTTCGCGGTGTGGCGCATCACATGATACTCGATCTGGATGCCGTTGCCGCCGTGCATGTCGCGCGACATGCGGGCGATGTCGAGCGCCTTGCCGCAATTGTTCCGCTTGACGATGGAGATCATCTCCGGCGCCATCCTGCCGTCGTCCATCAGCCGGCCGACGCGAAGCGAGGCCTGCAGCCCCAGCGCGATCTCGGTCTCCATGTCCGCGAGTTTCTTCTGCACGAGTTGGGTGGCAGCCAGCGGACGGCCGAACTGCTTGCGCTCAAGCGTATATTGGCGAGCGCGGTGGAAACAGTCTTCGGCAGCTCCCATCGCGCCCCAGGAAATACCGTAGCGGGCGCGGTTGAGACAGCCGAATGGGCCTTTCAGCCCGGAGACGTTGGGCAGCAGCGCGCTTTCCGGCACCACGACGTTGTCGAGCACGATCTCGCCCGTTACGGAAGCCCGCAAGCTGAGCTTGCCGCCGACCTTCGGCGCGGACAGGCCCTTCATGCCCTTCTCCAGCACGAAGCCGCGGATCTGGTTGTCATGCGCGGCAGACTTCGCCCACACGACGAAGACGTCGGCGATCGGCGCGTTCGAAATCCACATCTTGCTTCCAGTCAGCTTGTAGCCGTCCGACACCTTTTCGGCGCGGGTCTTCATGCCGCCGGGATCGGAGCCGGCATCCGGCTCGGTCAGGCCGAAGCAGCCGACCCACTCGCCGGTCGCGAGCTTCGGCAGGTACTTCTTGCGCTGAGTCTCGTCGCCATAGGCGTAGATCGGATACATCACCAGCGATGACTGCACCGAGTTCATCGAGCGATAGCCGGAATCGACGCGCTCGATTTCGCGCGCTACGAGGCCATAGGCGACGTAGCTGGCGTTGGCGCAGCCGTATTCCTCCGGCAGCGTGACGCCGATCAGGCCGAGCTCGCCCATCTCGTTGAAGATCTCGCGGTCGGTCTTCTCTTCAAGATAAGCCTTGGTGACGCGCGGCAGCAGCTTGTCCTGCGCATAGGCGCGCGCCGTATCGCGGATCAGCCGCTCATCTTCGGTAAGCTGGTCGTCGAGCAGGAAGGCATCATCCCACTGGAAGGCAGCCGCTGCCGGCTTGTCCTTGGTCTGGGGGCGAACGCTCATGGGAGTTCCTTTCGCAACTATGCGGCCAATATTTTGCGTGGCGGCAGGTTATGACGGCAGCGTTCAGCCTTCAAGACGCTCGTTGCCGACGATCTCGATGCCGAAACCGGACAGGCCCTTGTAGTCGTGAACCGACGAAGTGAGATTGCGGATCGAGGTGATGCCGAGATCTCGCAATATCTGCGCGCCGACGCCGACCTCGCGCCATTGCTTGTTGCGGTCGGCTTCAGCCGACTTCTGCTCGCCGACCGGCTCGACCGGAACGCCTGCCGCACCGTCACGCAGATATACCAGAACGCCGCGGCCGGCGCGCTGGAAATGGTTCAGTACCAGCCGCATGCGCTCCTGGCCCGTGAACAGGTCCTTCACGATGTTGGGCTTGTGCAGTCGGGTCAGCACGTTCTTGCCGTCGCCGACACCGTTATAGACGAAGGCAGCGTGCGCGATCTCGTCGAACGGCGAGCGATAGGCATAGCCCTGCAGCACACCGATCGGGCTTTCGATGACGAAGGTCGAGACGCGCTCGATCAGCTTCTCGCGGGCCTGGCGATAGGCGATCAGATCGGCGATGGTAACATGCTTGAGCTTGTGGGCAGCGGCAAACCGCGCCACCTGCTCGCCCTTCATCACCGTGCCGTCGTCGTTCATCAACTCGGAGATGACGCCGACAGGCGGCAGACCGCTCAGCTTGCACAGATCGACCGCCGCCTCGGTATGGCCGGAGCGCAGCAGCACGCCACCGTCGCGCGCAATCAGCGGAAAGATGTGGCCAGGCCGGGCAAAGTCGGCGGCGCCGGCATTGGGATTGGCCAGCGCCCGGCAGCAGGAAGCGCGCTCGTCGGCAGAAATGCCGGTGCCGCCGTCCGGCTTGTAGTCGATCGATACCGTGAACGCCGTGGTGTGGTTGGAGTCATTGTGCGCTACCATCGGGTCGAGCCGCAGCCGCCGCGCGTCCTCGGTGGTAATCGGCGCGCAGACGATCCCCGAGGTGTGACGGATGATGAAAGCCATCTTGTCGGCGGTGCAGAGAGAGGCCGCGACGATCAGATCGCCCTCGCCTTCCCGGTCGTCGTCATCGGTGACGACGACGAGCTCGCCCTTGGCGAAGGCATGCAAGACTTCCTGAACCGTGTCGGCCATTTCCTCAAAACCCGCTGATTGTGCCGGGATGGATTACCCGGACTCCCCGGCCCGCGCCAGCACCATTACGAGAGGGCGGTATGCCCTCCACGGGGGCCTGCAGAAGGAAATTCCACGCGGCGAGAGCGCCTCAGAATGACATCGCCTCAGGATGAAGGACCGCCCGCAGTCGGAGCGGCGTACCTACGGCAGGACTTCCTTGCGCTCGGCGAGCCGGGCATCCAGCTCGGCGCGCTTGTCTTCCAGGAGGCCCGCGTCGGCGGCCTCGATCACGGAAAACAGCTCGGCGGCGTCGGTCAGGCGAGTCACCGTCACGTAATCGGCGCCGGCAGCGTAGAGATCCCCGACATTGGAGAGCATGTCGGCGGTCGCCACGATCTTGGCGGTCGGATTGAGCGCGCGGACGTGACGGACGAGCTTCTCATTGTTGGCGCCGACCAGCAGCGAATCCGGCACGCTCAGAATGATGATCTCGGCCTTGCCAATGCCGGCATGTACCAGCGTGTCGACGTTGGAGATGTCGCCATAGATCACATGCACGCCGCGTTCATTCAAGGTGCGGAACACATTCGGGTTGAAATCGATCACCGTGATCTGTTCGAGCAGCGACTCGTCCTGCCGCTCGATCTGGCTGAGCAGCGCACTGGCGGCGCGGAAGAAGCCGAGGATGACGATACGGTTAGCCTCGCCATGGCCTCCCTCATGGCCGCCGTCGGCATGATGCGCGTGATCGAGATCGCGCAAACCGATCCTTTTCAAGGGCCCGATCAGGCCCATGGTGATCTCACTGCTGCGCACCATGAGGAAGGTGGAAAGCACTGCCAACACCACGAAAGCAAAGGAAGCAGCACTCGCCGTCTCCGTCCTGATATGACCGGCGGTGATGCCGGTCTGGATCACCACCAGCGAGAATTCCGAGATTTGCGCCAGGTTGATGGCAGGCAGAAGGCTCGCGCGCAGGCCCTGCTTCATCAGATAAAGCGGGGTGAACGTAGTCACCACACGGCTGACCACCGTGAAGGCGGCAATGGTCAGCGCAAGCGCAATCACCGAACCGTTCGGGATCGGAATGGTCATGCCGAGCGCAACGAAGAACAGCGTGATGAAGAAGTCACGCAGCGTGGTCACCTTCGCCGTCACGTCGAGCGCATAGGGGAAGGTCGACAGCGACACGCCCGCCACCAGCGAACCCATCTCACGTGACAGGTGCAGCCTCTCCGCGACCTCGGCGATCAGGAAACACCAGGCGAGCGCACCGAGCAGCAGCAGTTCGGGCCGGCGCGCGATCTGGTGGAACAGTTTCGGCAGCACATAGCGACTGAGGACCAGCGCGGTGGCGACCAGCGCGCCGACCCGCGCGACCGAGAGCAGGATCACCGAGACCTCGAGGTTGGCAAGCGAAGGCTGCACCGCGAGGAAGAGAATGGCAAAGATGTCCTGCAGCACGAGCACGCCGAGCGTGATGCGGCCGGGCAGCGTGTCCAGCTCGCGCTTTTCGTACAGTACCTTGACGATGATGACCGTCGAGGACAGCGCGCAGGCCACGGTCAGATACAGCGCATCGAAGGCGCCTCCCCCGAGCGACAGGCCGATGCCCATGAAGAACAGGATGCCGAGCAGGCAGCCGCCGAGCAACTGGCCGCCGGCGGCGAACAGGATCACGGGACCGGCGCGGACGATCTTTTTCAGGTCGATCTCCAGCCCGATCATGAACAGCATGAAGATCAGCCCGAGCTCCGAGATGACGCTGATCGACTCCT
Organism: Bradyrhizobium sp.; assembly: GCA_026125985.1. Classification (GTDB taxonomy): domain Bacteria; phylum Pseudomonadota; class Alphaproteobacteria; order Rhizobiales; family Xanthobacteraceae; genus Bradyrhizobium. The sequence goes on along the minus strand of JAHCKB010000034.1, from coordinate 2,095 downwards.
GGGACTTGACCCATCCCATGCCGAATGGCCCAATGAAAAAGCCGGCGACCAGATAGGCAAGGATCAGCGGCTGGCGGGCAAAGTGGGCCACAAGCCCGAGCACCCAGGCAAACAGGATGCTAAAAGTGATATCGGCAATCAGCTCGTGCATGAATCGGACGTACCCCTTGCCGCAACCTAGTGGCAGGGATGTTGGGCTAAAACAAGCAATCTGTCACACCCGGATGAGCGGGGCCTTTCTCGGACTCCTCGCCTGCCTGTTGATGGCTCAAATTCCGGCAAGCGCAGCCCAGGGAGGCACGCGGGGAGGTGGGATCGAACAGAACTTCGCATCGTCGTTGACGGCCGTTCCCTCCGAGCCCCTGACCGTTTCCGGGGCCTTTTACGTCCCCGTCTACTCCAGCGTTTCGATGGCCCACGGCAAACTGCGGGCTGATTTTTCGGTCACGCTGAGCGTGCACAACGCCTCCGAGACCCGGGCTCTGGTGCTGAAGCGGATCGTCTATTTCGACACCTCGGGCAAGGCGGTGGAAGGCTATCTCAAGTCGCCGATCGCGCTAAAGCCCTTCTCCACCATCGAAGTTTTTGTCCCGACCACGGACGTACGGGGCGGGACGGGCGCGAACTTCGTGGTGGAATGGGCGGCGACTGGCGAACTCGCCGAGCCGGTCGTGGAAGCTCTTATGATCGGCGGCATCGGCGCCGGGAGCTATGCTTTCATCAGCCAGGGACGACCGATCCGGATCGTCGGCAAGAACTGACAAGAAGCGGGAATGGAGGCGGCAGCCTGCCGCCTCCACAACAAGAAACTGAACGGGAGAGAACGCAAATGACTTCAGCCCAATTCAACTATGCCCCGCTGCTGCCGGCCGGACTACCTGCACCCGCAGCGCGCTGGACGGGCCTTGCCAAATACAGCTTCGTCGGCGGCAACAACGACCCCGACGGCGTCCCGGTCGACGGGCTGATCGACGCGGTCAGTGCCGTGCTCATGCGCGAGGGCAAGACGCTGGCGACCTACGGCCTGGCCTCCGGCCCGCAGGGCTATCGCGCCTTGCGCGAATTCCTGGTCCGGAAACTCAAGCGCGATGCCGGGATCGCCTGCACCGCCGACGATCTCCTGATCGTATCCGGCTCGCTGCAAGCGCTCGACCTCGTCAACAGCACGCTGCTGGCGCGCGGCGACACCGTGCTGATCGAGAAGGAAACCTATCAGGGCGCCATCAATCGACTGACCAAGCTCGGCGTCAACCCGATCGGCATCCCCCTCGACGGAGAGGGCATGCGGATGGATGCGCTGGCCCAGACGCTCGCCGACCTCAAGGCCAAGGGCATCACGCCGAAATACATCTACACCATCCCGACCGTGCAAAATCCTACCGCCACCATCATGCCCGAAGCGCGCCGTGCCGAGATGCTGCGGCTGTCGGAGCAGTATGGCGTGCCGATCTTCGAGGACGATTGCTATGCGGACCTGACCTGGGACGGCAAGCGGCCCCCCGCGATCTACGCCATGAGCAAGACCGGCAACGTGATCCATGTCGGCTCGTTCTCGAAATCGATCGCGCCAGCACTCCGCGTCGGATTCATCGTCGCGCCCTGGGAGATGATGTCGCGCATGCTGTCGCTCAAGACCGACGCCGGCTCCGGCGCTCTGGAGCAGATGGTGCTGGCCGAATATTGCGCACCGCATTTCGAGAGCCATGTGCCGAAACTGGCCCGTGGCCTGCGCGCCAAACTCGATACGCTGATGGACGCGCTCGGCGAGCAGTTCGGCACCGCGGCGGAATTCGAGGAACCCAAGGGCGGTATCTTCCTCTGGATAAAGCTGCCCGACAACGTCGACACGATGAAGCTCTATCAGGCGGCGCTTGCCGCCGGCGTTGCGATCAATCCGGGACCGGAATGGTCGGTCGACAAGCCCTATGCGGGCTGCCGGCTGCGGCTTTGCTTCGCAAGTCCCACACACGAGCAGATCCGCGAGGGTGTCGCAGTGCTTGCCGACGTCTGCCGCAAGGAGTTCGGCGTGCCCGCCCGCAGCGCCAATGTGGAAAAGCGCGTGCAGGGATAGGTAGAGCGGACGCAGGGTCCACTG
>JAHCKB010000339.1 GCA_026125985.1 Bradyrhizobium sp. | reverse complement strand
CGGAAGGCAAGAGCGGCGCGGGTCTGATCCCGGTATCCCGGCCGTTTGCCGCGGGTGTGGCAGCAACCGATTCCCTGGCGGAAACCGCTTTTGCCTTTTGCCGGCGGGTATGGGCATTGATCGCGAGCGGGCCGACCGCCTCCAGGAAAGCGCGCTCGTGAGCGCGCGATAGCCGCTCGACTGCGGCATTCAGCGACAGCCAGTCGACTGCCCTTATGTCGTTCATCAGTTCGCGAACCTGCTCACCGCCGGCTTCCATGCTCCAGTAGTGCACGACTTTCGCGCTTCGGCCGCCGGTCTCGTAGACCAGGGTGCCCAGGAACTCGCGCACCGTCACATTGTGTCCGGTTTCCTCCAGCACCTCGCGCCGAGCGGCGGCACGCGGTGTCTCGCCCGGATCTAGCTTTCCCTTCGGCAGCACCCACTCGTCGCGCTTGCGAAGCTTCACGATGGCGACGCGCGGCGGCAGTTCGCGCCGCAGCACGATTCCGCCGGCCGCTTGCACCTGTCCTTTCGGCACTGCCGATTCCCGCACGATTCCGTTTCGACGCGACGTCTATAGCGGCATGTCGCGCGTTGTGCCACGGCAAACCAAATTCAACGGGAAAGTACTTCCGTCACCTCTGCCGCCGTCGGCATCGAAGGCGCCGCGCCCATCCGCTGCACGCAGATCGAGGCGGCCGCGTTGGCGTAGGTCAGCGCTTCGCGTATCGGCGTGCCCTGCGCAAGTCCGGCCGCCAGGGCGCCGACGAAACAGTCGCCGGCGCCCGTGGTGTCGATCGCCTTCACCTTGCGGGCGGGGATCAGCATGGCTTCGCCACCAACAAGAGCGAGCACGCCGCGGCGGCCGAGCGTGATGCAGATGCTCCTGTCGTTGCTGCGCAGCGGGCGCGCGGCTTCGATGAAGTACATGAGCTCGTCGTTCTCGCCGAGTTCGGCGCCAGTGAGCAGACTCAGTTCGGTTTCGTTGAGTACGAGGATGTCGACGAGCGCGAGCAATTCCTCGCCGACGGCGCGCGCCGGCGCCGGATTGAGGATTGTCGTCGCGCCGCTGGCACGGGCGCGCCGGAAGAACGCCGAGATCGCGGGTAGGGGAATTTCGAACTGGCTGACGGCAACGTCGTCCTTTGCAAGCGAGGCGGCCGCCACGTCGGCGGCATCGACCACCCCGTTGGCGCCTGGAACCACCACGATCGTGTTGTCCGAATTGGCGACGGTGATGACCGCTGTTCCGGTATGGACGCCGGCGGTGTCCTTCACCAGGCCAAGGTCGATCGATTGCGCCGCAAGGAAGGTTCGCAGCTCCCTGCCGAAGGTGTCCTCTCCCAGCCGCCCGATCAGCGTCGTCAGCACGCCCTGCTTGGCTGCCGACACCGCCTGGTTGGCGCCCTTGCCGCCCGGGAAGTAGAGCACTTCCTTGCCCGCGACGGTTTCGCCGACCTTCGGGTGACGCTCGGCGGTCACCACCACGTCCATGTTGATGCTGCCGGCGACGAATACCCGCCCCATGCCGTTTCCCGCGCGGGGCGTCAGTGGGCTGCGACCTGAAACTCCCGCTTCACGGCTTCGATGTCGGCAGGCGTCGGCAATCCCGCTTCGTTGCCGAGCTTCTGGATTTTATAGGTCGAGGCGGCGCGCGCAAACTCGAAATGATGCTGCCAGTCCTGTTCGGGATGGGCGAGATAGGCGTAGACATAGGCGCCATGGAAGACGTCGCCGGCGCCATTGGTGTCGATGACGCGATGGCGCGGGATCGGCAGCGCAGGCAGGCGTCTGATCTCGCCGGTTTCGTCGTACCAGAGCAGGCCGTGCTCGCCCATGGTGACGCCGCCGATCTTGCAGCCGCGGCCCTTGAGATAGTCGAGCATCGCGTCAGGCGTCATGTCCATCTGCTCGCACAGCCGTTCGGCGACGATGGCGACGTCGATGTATTGCAACAGCTCAGAGGTGTTGGAGCGCAACCCGCCGCCGTCGAGCGAGGTCAGGATGCCGGCTTCGCGGCAGAGCCTTGCGTAGTGGATCGCCGCGTCCGGCTGGTGGCCGTCGACATGCAGCACGCGGCACCCGTTCAGGTTCAGGATCGGGAAAGGATGGATGTGATCGTCGTCGCGACAGCGTACGATGGCGCGCTTTCCGTCCTTGGGCATGATGAAGGAGAGCGAGGATGTCTTCACCTTCCGGGGATGGACCGAGATGCCGTATTTCGTCGCCATGTCCTGGAACATGCGGCCGAGCCAGTCATTGGCGATGGTGGCGATCAGGTCGGGCTCGATCCCGAGCTTGGCGCAGCAGAACGCTGCCGTGACCGCATTGCCGCCGAACGATACGGCGTAGTCGGAGGCGACGTATTTCTCGTCCCCGACGGGCATGTGGTCGGTGATGAAGGTGACGTCGATATAAGTCTGTCCGATAAAGAGAGCCTTCATTCGTCTTCCATGGGCTGAGGGTGAATCCCGCCCGGCGGATACAGACTAGCACCGCTTGTCGCCGCGAATCGCCGAAAAAATTCGCATCCTGCTGCCTTTGTGTCTTGAGGTGGGTACGCCGGCGGACTACGACCACCCCAAGGCACCGCTGCGCGGATAACTTCCGGCGGCCGGGTTTGGTTTCAGGCGCTGTCAACAGGGGGGCGACGATGACGGTCTATTCCGGACCGGTGTTCGAGATGGCGGCCAGGCAGTTCAATGTCATCGCCGATCACCTCGGAATTCCCCTGGACGAGCGTGACCGCATCCTGATGCCGAAACGCTCGATCACGGTGTCCTGCCCGATCCACCGCGACGATGGCACGGTGGCGGTATTCGAAGGCTATCGCGTTCAGCATCTCCTGACCATGGGGCCGACCAAGGGCGGCACCCGCTTTGCGCCTTCCGTCGATATCGGCGAGGTGGCGGCGCTGGCGACGTGGATGAGTTGGAAATGCGCGCTGGTGGGGTTGCCGTATGGCGGCGCCAAGGGCGGGGTGAACGTCGATCTGTCGAAACTGTCGAGGCGTGAGCTGGAGGCGCTGTCGCGGCGCTACATGCAGGAATTGATTCCCTTTGTCGGTCCGCACACCGACGTGATGGCGCCGGACATGGGCACCAACGAGCAGGTGATGGCCTGGTTCATGGATACTTATTCCATGTATCAGGGCCGGACCGTGACCGAGATCGTCACCGGCAAGCCGGTGTTTTCCGGCGGCACGCTCGGCCGGCGCGAGGCGACCGGACGTGGCGTCGCCTATCTCGCCGGGCGTGTGATCAAGGAGTTGAACATCGCGCCTGGTGACGCCACCGCCGTCATTCAGGGTTTTGGCAATGTCGGCTCCCACGCTGCGCTGGAGTTGCGCCAGCTGGGGGTGAAAATAATCGCGGTAAGCAACAGCACGTCTGCGCTGTACGATCCTGCCGGCCTCGACATTCCTGCGCTGGTTCGCCATGTCGCTGCGCAGGGCAGCCTGGCCACTTTCTCGCGCGAGCTGGCCTTCGATCCCGCAGAACTCCTTACGCTTCCCTGCACCGTGCTGGTGCCAGCGGCCAGAGAGCGTGCGATCGACGCGACGATGGCGGCGAAGCTGAGATGCCGTGTCCTTGCCGAAGCCGCCAACGGCCCGACCACGCCCGAGGCCGATCTGGTGCTGGATAAACGTCAGGACGAGATCTTCGTGATCCCCGACGTGCTTTGCAATTCGGGTGGTGTCATCGTCAGCTATTTCGAATGGGTGCAGGACCTGCAGCAACTGTTCTGGGAAGAGGGTGAGGTGATGCGGCGGGAATACCAGATCCTCGACCGCGCCTTCGATCAGATGCTTTCGCGCGCCCGGGCCGACAACGTTTCGCATCGCACCGCGGCGATGGCGATCGGGGTGGAAAAGGTGCGTGCCACCAAGAACGTGCGAGGTTTGTTTCCATGATTTCCGCTCTCGACCATGTCGTCGTCCTCACTTCGGATATCGAGGCCGGCGCCGCGTCGTATCAGACGCTGTTCGGTCGGGCGCCGTCCTGGCGCAACCGGGGCGATGGCGCGGCACGCGTGCTGTTCACGCTCGACAACACGACGCTGGAATTGATGGCTCCCGATGGCGACGGCGAGGCGGCAAATCGCGTCCGCGCCGCGCTGGCCGCGCAAGGCGAGGGCCTCGCCAGCCTGTGCTTTAGCACCCCCGATATCGCGAAAATGCACCGTCGACTCGAACGCCTGACGCTCAGGCCCGAACCCGTCGCAGCGGTCGAAAGCCGCGACGATACGAGCGGGGCAACGCTCTCCTGGAAGCGCACGCGCGCCGCAACCGAGGCGACGCACGGCGTGCGGCTGTTCTTCCTCGAACCGGCTTCCGAACGCCCGCGCTCGGCCACGGTCGCGGATGCGCCGATTCCCTCGATGGATCACGTCGTGGTCGCAACCACGGATCCCGAGCGCGCCGCCGCGCTCTACGGGGCGCGGCTTGGACTCGACATGGCGCTCGACCGTTCGCATCCGGACTGGGGCCGGCTGATGTTCTTCCGCTGCGGCGATCTCATCGTCGAGGTGGCGCATCGCGCCGGTAAGGAAGCGACTTCCGGGCCGGACCGGCTGCACGGCATCAGCTGGCGTGTCGCCGATGCCGATGCGACGCGGGCGCGCCTGCTGGCCGCCGGCCTCGATGTCTCCGAAGTGCGGATCGGCCGCAGGCCCGGCTCGCGCGTGATGACGGTGAGGAGTGGCACCTGCGGCGTGCCGACATTGCTGATCGAGAAGACGGCGAAGGCGGAGTAGCTCGTCTGCCCGTGCGCCAAGGGTTCCGCTATTGGGGCGGCATTCGGCCCATCTGCCTTCAATGAAGTTCGATCAAGGTCGAATTTGTCGAAAAAGGAGCATTGTACCGGTTGATTTCGATCAAGGGCGAGAACTCTC
>JAHCKB010000338.1 GCA_026125985.1 Bradyrhizobium sp. | reverse complement strand
GAGTTTGATCCGGAGCAGTGTTACTCCGCCTGCAGCCATTCCGCGGCGCCCCGCCAGAGCGTGTCGCGGTGCTCTGGCCGGAAGAAGCCCATATGGCCGATCTTCTGCACCTCCGCATCCTTCGGCGAGATGCTGACGATATCGGGCTTCGTCGCGGAGAAGCCGGAGCAGAGCAGTTCGACCGCGGTGCGCGTCGCCCAGGGATCGTCGGTGAAGCAGATCGCGCGCAGCGGTCCCTTGTAGTTGTGGAAGTTCTCGCGGGTATCGAGCGTGGAGTCGCCGAACAGGTAGCGCTCCTTCATCACCCAGTCGACCCATTGCAGGAAGGCGTCCTTCGGCAGGTCCATGCCGAGGCCAGCCCAGCCAGGCATGTAGCCGAAGGTTTTCGTCAGGGGCACGCCGAGGAAGTTCAGCAGCGCATAGACGCGGTAGCGCTCGGGCGAGGCCATCAGTTTCCAGTAGCCGGCCTGGGCGGCAATGAAGAGCGCGCGCGAGATTTCCTTATTGTTGGGCAGCAGCCCCAGCGCCTGGCCGCCAAAGGAATGGCCGACATAGGTCAGCGGCATGTTGCCGTAACGCTCGCGCATCCACTGCACCGCTGATGTGACGTCCTTCGCCGCCCAGTCGGCCATCGAGGCCTTGAAGCCGACCAGCGAACGCGGCTGGTTATAGCCGGTCACGGCCTTCTGCCTGCTGTCGCCCGTGCCGCGGTAGTCGTAGGTCAACACCGCGCAGCCGCGGCGGGCGAGGTAGCCGGCAAAGCCGCGGTACAGCTTTCGCGGTACGGCTGTAGCCGAATTGATCAGCACGGCGTGGCTGCGCTTGCCGGTGCGGGGCAGGAAAAGCGTTGCCCCCAGCGGATAGCGATCGGCCGCCGGCACGATGATGTCGTCCGCAAAGACGTCGTCCAACGCAGCCTCGGACACCTCACTTCCCCCGCAACTTCAAGCTCGCCCTTAACAAATGCGAATTCAGCTTTTGCCGCAAGGGCTTGACCTGACAACCTGAATTCCCAGTGGCGGATGCCGGTTGGCCTGTGTATAACCCGGCCCTCGCGACCGCCCAGTAAGTAGCGGTTTTTGCTCAGGAGTTAACGATCATGGCCGAGCGGTGGACGCCCGATAGCTGGCGCAGCAAACCGGTGTTGCAGATGCCGCAATACCCCGACGCAGGGGCGCTGGCGGACGTCGAGGCGCAACTTGCGACCTTTCCGCCGCTGGTGTTCGCGGGCGAGGCCCGCAACCTGAAGAAGGCGCTGGCGCGGGTGGCGAAGGGCGAGGCCTTCCTGCTGCAGGGCGGCGATTGCGCCGAGAGCTTTGCCGAACACGGCGCCAACAATATCCGCGACTTCTTCCGCGTCTTCCTGCAGATGGCGGTCGTGCTGACCTATGCCGGTGCGTTGCCGGTGGTGAAGGTCGGCCGCATCGCCGGCCAGTTCGCCAAGCCGCGTTCCTCGCCGACCGAGAAGATCGACGGCAAGGAGCTGCCGAGCTACCGCGGCGACATCGTCAACGACATCGCGTTCACGGCCGAGGCGCGCACGCCCGATCCGCAGCGCCAGTTGATGGCCTACCGGCAGTCGGCGGCGACGCTGAACCTGCTTCGCGCGTTCGCGACCGGCGGCTACGCCAATCTCGCCAGCGTTCATCAGTGGATGCTCGGCTTCCTCAAGGATTCCCCGCAGTCCCGCCGCTACAAGGAGCTGGCCGACCGCATCTCGGAAGCGCTCGATTTCATGCGCTCCTGCGGCCTCGACCTCGAGGCGCATCCGGAGCTACGCGCGACTGATTTCTACACCAGCCACGAGGCGCTTCTGCTCGGCTACGAGCAGGCGCTGACCCGCATCGATTCCACGACCGGCGACTGGTATGCGACCTCGGGCCACATGATCTGGATCGGCGACCGCACCCGCCAGCTCGATCATGCCCATGTCGAGTACTTCCGTGGCATCCGGAATCCGATCGGCCTGAAGTGTGGCCCGTCGCTGAAGCCTGACGAGCTGCTCAAGCTGGCCGATATCCTCAATCCCGAGAACGAACCGGGCCGGCTGACGCTGATCACGCGCTTCGGCAACGAAAAGGCCGGCGAGCATCTGCCGGGCATGGTCCGCGCCATCAAGCGCGAAGGCCGCTCGGTGGTGTGGTCCTGCGATCCCATGCACGGCAACACCATCACCTCGAACACCGGCTACAAGACGCGGCCGTTCGACCGCATCCTCTCCGAGGTGAAGACCTTCTTCAGCGTGCACGCGGCCGAAGGGACGCATGCCGGCGGCGTGCATCTGGAGATGACCGGGCAGGATGTCACCGAATGTCTCGGCGGCGCGCGCGCCATCACGCACGAGGATCTCAGCGATCGCTACCACACGGTCTGCGACCCCCGTCTCAATGCCGAACAGTCGATCGAACTGGCATTCCTGATCGCCGAGCTCCTGAAGCAGGAGCGCGCGGGCAGGGCGGCGCCTATGCCGGCTGCAGCGGGACTCTGAATTGCTGCGGCTGTGGCGGGCCACCATCAACACGCGTAACGGCCTCGCTTTTGCGATCCGTTCGGAGCAGGCCGTCCGCGAGGAATTGTTCGCGCTAGCGCTTTCGGTCCCGCTGGCGTGGCTCGCTGGCGCCACCGTCATGCGGCGGGTGGAACTGGTTGCGGCCGTGGCATTCGTCCTCGTCGTCGAGTTGCTCAATACCTCAATCGAAAAGCTCGCCGACCGTCTGACCATGGACCGCGATCCCAGGATCGGGCAGGTCAAGGACATGGGGTCGGCCGCGGTCGGCGTGGCGCTGCTGATGGCCGGCCTGTTCTGGCTGTTCGCCATCGCCGAACGCTTGGGCGCGTTCTAGCACGCCGATGTTTCCGCAGGTCCGCAGGCGCGAAATGGATACCCGTTTTGCGACGAGACCATGCGCAAACAGCCGATTGCAGTTTGTTCTTGTGCAAGGCAACATCGCGTCATGAACAAGACCGCCGAATTCAGGATCACGCTGGCCCAGCTCAACCCGATCGTGGGCGACGTGTCGGGCAATGCCTCCAAGGCGCGCGCCGCGCGTGACAAGGCGCAGGCCGACGGCGCCGATCTCGTGGTGTTGCCGGAGCTGTTCATCACCGGCTATCCGCCGGAAGACCTCGTGCTCAAGCCCGCGTTCCAGGCGGCATGCCGCGAGGCCGTGGAAGCCCTTGCGCGCGAGACCGCGGGCGGCGGCCCGGCGGTGCTGATCGGCACCCCCTGGGTGGAGGACGGCAAGCTCTATAACGCCTGCGCGCTGCTCGACGGCGGACGCATCGCGGCGCTGCGCTTCAAGGCCAACCTGCCGAACTACGGCGTGTTCGACGAAAAGCGGCTATTCGCGCGTGGACCTGCCTCGGGTCCCGTCACCGTGAAAGGCGTGCGTGTCGGCGTGCCGATCTGCGAGGACATCTGGCTGGAAGAATCCGAGGATTACGAAAACGTCGTCGAATGCCTCGCCGAGACCGGCGCGGAAATCCTGGTCGTGCCGAACGGCTCGCCCTATGCACGCGACAAGAACGACCTCCGTCTCTCCATCGTGGTCGCCCGCGTCACCGAGAGCGGCCTGCCGATGGTCTATCTCAACCAGATCGGCGGACAGGACGAACTGGTGTTCGACGGCGCATCGTTCGTGCTGAACGCCGATCTCTCTGTTGCCGCGCAGTTGCCCTGCTTCGAGGAGAACATCACCACACTGACATGGCGCAGGGAAGGGGACGGCTGGCGCTGCTCCGGTCCCGTGGCGCCGCTGCTGGAGGGCGACAAGGGCGACTATGCAGCGTGCGTGCTGGGCCTGCGCGACTATGTCCGCAAGAACGGCTTCCCCGGCGTGCTGCTTGGCGTCTCCGGCGGCATCGACTCGGCGCTGTGCGCGGCGATCGCGGTCGATGCGCTCGGTGCCGACAAGGTGCGCGGCATCATGCTGCCCTTCAAATACACCGCGCAGATTTCGCTGGACGATGCGGCGAAACTGACCAGGGCGCTCGGTATCCACTACGAGGTGTTGCCGATTGCCGATGCCGTCAACGGCTTCGAGAAGATCCTTGCTGTGCCGTTCGCCGGTCTTGCGCGCGACATCACCGAGGAAAACCTGCAGGCGCGCACTCGCGGCACGCTGTTGATGGCGCTCTCCAACAAGACCGGGGCCATGGTGGTGACGACGGGCAACAAGTCGGAAATGTCGGTCGGCTACGCCACGCTCTACGGCGACATGAACGGCGGCTTCAACCCGATCAAGGACATCTACAAGACGGAAGTGTTTCGTCTTTCCGACTTGCGCAATTCCTGGAAACCGGATTTTGCGCTCGGTCCGTCGGGTGAGGTGATCCCGCCCAGCATCATCACGCGTCCGCCGACAGCGGAGTTGCGCGAGAACCAGACCGACCAGGACTCGCTGCCGCCTTACGAGGTGCTGGACGGCATTCTCGAGCGCCTCGTCGAGCGTGAGCAGCCGCTGGCCGAGATCATTGCAGCCGGTTTCGACAGGGACGTGGTGACGCGGATTGACCGCCTGCTTTACGTCGCCGAATACAAGCGCCGTCAGGCTGCGCCCGGTGTGAAGGTGACCGAAAAGAACTTCGGCCGCGACCGCCGCTATCCCATCACCAATCGTTTCCGCGACAACGGCAAGCCTTTGCCGAAGCCCGACGACGCATTGGTGTCGCGCGCCGGCAAGGTCTCGGCCGAAGCCTTCGACGGGTAACCTGTCGAGCGCGTCGTACACCTCTCCCCAGCGGGGATGGGCCGTCGCTGTATCAGCGCGTCGTCGTGTTGTTGTTGGGAAGGAAGGTCGGACCGACCGAACGGATCGGCCTGTCCTTGCCGTCGGCCGTCGTCGTTGCGGGCGGCGCGCTGGCGGTAGTGGCCGGAGCAGTCGCGCCTTTCTT
>JAHCKB010000337.1 GCA_026125985.1 Bradyrhizobium sp. | reverse complement strand
GTCTCGCGCATCCTGCACCAGATGCCGAAACCTGTCGTGGCGCAGCTCGATGGCGCAGCCGCCGGCGCCGGGCTTTCGATCGCGCTCTCCTGCGATCTCAGGGTAGCGAGCGCGTCCTGCAAGATCACAACCGCCTTCGCCAAGGTCGGCTTCTCCGGCGATTATGGCGGAACCTTCTTCCTTACCCAGTTGCTCGGCAGCGCCAAGGCGCGCGAGCTCTATCTGCTGTCGCCGGTCCTGACTGCGCAGGAAGCCTTCAATCTCGGCATGGTCACCAAGGTGGTACCGGATGCGGAAGTGGAGGAGGCTGCGCGCGAGCTTGCGATGTCGCTGGCGCAGGGGCCGTCGATTGCGCTCGGCTTCATCAAGCGCAACATCAACAACGCCGAGACGATGTCGCTTGAAGCCTGCTTCGACGGCGAGGCCATGCATCACACCCGTGCCGGCGAGACCGCCGACCACAAGGAAGCGGCGAAAGCCTTTGTCGAGAAGCGCAAGCCGACCTTCCAGGGAGCTTGACCATGGCCGAGTACATGCGCCTGCGGCAGATCTGCCTGGTCGCGCCGCATCTGGAGCCTGTCATCTCCGACATTGCGGGCATCATGGGCCTTTCCATCTGCTATCGCGACGGCAATGTCGCGAAGTACGGGCTGGAGAACGCGCTGCTGCCGGTCGACACCATTCTGCTGGAAGTGGTCGCGCCGACGAAGGAGGGAACGGCCGCCGGCCGCTTCCTGGAGAAGACCGGCAACCGCGGCGGCTACATGGCAATCTTCTGCTGCGAGGATCCGGACGCGCGCGGCAAGAAGGCAAATGCGATAGGCGTACGCACGGCGAACGTCATCACGCACGCGCCCTATCACGGCGTGCAGCTCCATCCGCGCGACTGCCGCGCCGCCTTCATCGAATTCAACCACACCGACGGCAGCGATGACGTGCTCGGCCCCTATCCGCCGGCCGGGCCCGACTGGCAGAAGTTCATTCGCAAGGACACGACGGCCGCGCTGACCGAGGTCGAGATGCAGGGCCCCGATCCGGAAGGCCTGGCCGAGCATTGGGGCAAGATCATCGGTGTTGCCGCGAGCAAGGGGCCGGACGGTCCGGTACTGAAGCTGCCGAACGCAACGTTCCGCTTCGTCAAGGGACCGGTCGATCTGATGACCGGCCTGACGTTCCGCGTGGCCGATGTCGCAAAGGTGTGCGAGGCCGCAAGAGCCAAAGGCTGCAAGATCGACGGCGATGCGTTCGATCTGTGCGGGGTGAAGTTCAGGCTCGCGGCGTAATGGATGTTTTTCCCTGCGCAAGCCGGGATTCATAACCAAGAGGCCAGTTGCAACTAATGCAACTGGCCTCTTTTCCTGGATCAGTACCCTGCGAGGAGGTCCCCGCGTTCGTAGGGACGATGACTCTCAGCGCCCCTTGAAGTTCGCCACCCGGCGTTCGGCCGTCGCCTTCACGCCTTCCTTGAAGTCCTCGGTGGCGCGCAGCTTGGTCTGCTCGGCGAGTTCGTGGTTGGTGGCCGCCAGCACACGGTCGGCGAGGCCGGCGCGCATGGTGGCGCGGGTGGAGATCAGGCCGAGCGGGGAGCATTCGGCGATCTCGCCGGCGAGCTTCATCGCTTCGGCACGGACTTGGTCCTGCGGCACGCAGACATTGGCAAGGCCCATGCGGGTGGCGTCCTCGCCGGTGACGCGGCGGCTGGTGTAGAAGATCAACTCCGCATTGTTCCTGCCTACCAGCTCCGGCAGCGTGGTGGTGAGGCCGAAACCCGGATGGAAGCCGAGCTTGGTGAAATTGGCCGCAAAGCGCGCTTCCGGGCAGGTGACGCGGAAATCGGCGGAGACGGCCAGTCCCAGCCCGCCGCCGATGGCCGCGCCATGCACGGCCGCGACGATCGGCTTCTTGTTGCGGAAGATGCGCACGGCCTGAACATAGAGATGGTTGATCGGCAGGTTGGCGGCCGGATCGCGCTGCGCACTTGCCTCCTGTTCCTGCCGCTTCGGGTCGGAGAAGTCGGCGCCGGCGCAGAAGGCCTTGCCCTGTGCGGCGAGAACGGAGGCGCGGATTTCGACGTCGCGATCGAACTCCTCCAGCGCGTCCGCGATCTGGTTGATCATCTCGACGTCGAAGAAATTCAGCGGCGGCTTGCGGATTTCGATCAGGCCGACATGGCCGTGCTTCTCGACGCCTATGACAGTGTATTTGCTCATTGTTTCCTCGTTGAACTAACGCAAGCCCAAACCACGGGCGATGATGCCGCGCAGCACTTCGGTGGTGCCGCCCTGAATGGTGAGTTTCGGCGCGGTCTTGATCGCGAAGGAGAGTTGCTTCTCCAGCGTCTCGCGATTGGTGGCGGTCTCCTCGACGAAAGCGGCGAGGTCGCGCACGCGGTGCGGCAGTTGCTGCTCCCACACCGTGCCGATGTCCTTGACGATCGAGGCTTCCACCACCGGCTCCTTGCCGGCCTGCAGCATGCCGGCCACCGAGACCGACATGCGGCGCATGGTGTGAACCTGCGCCACCAGGCGGCCGATACCCTCGGCGGAGCGGGTGTCCGGATTCTTGCCGACGGCGCGGACCAGCTCGGTCAGCACATAGTAGGTCTCGAGGAAGCGCTCGGGACCGCTGCGCTCATAGGCGAGTTCGGAGGTGGCCTGTTTCCAGGCGCCGTCCACTTCGCCGAGCACATGATCGTCGGGCACGAAATAGTCGGTGAAGACCACCTCGTTGAATTCGAACTGCCCGGTGATCTGGCCGATCGGATTCACCTGGATGCCCGGCTGCTTCATCTTGACCAGAAACTGCGTCAGGCCGTGGCGGCGGTTTTCCTTGGTCGGCGGCGAGGTACGGAAGATCGCGATCATGTAGTCGGCGATATGCGCCGACGAGGTCCAGATCTTGGTGCCGTTGATGAGATAGCCGCCGTCGGTTTTGGTGGCGCGGGTCTTGGCCGCGAACAGGTCGGAGCCGGAGTTAGGCTCGCTCATGCCGATGGCAAAGCACACTTCGCCTTTGCAGATGCGCGGCAGGATATCCATCTTGATATGCTCGGGCGCATATTTGAGCAGGATGGGGCCGCTCTGGCGGTCGGCGACGAAGAAGCGCCGCGTCGGCGCGTTCGCCACGCGCATTTCCTCGGTCACCACATAGCGTTCGAGGAAGGAGCGTTCCTGTCCGCCATATTGCTTCGGCCAGGTCATGCCGATCCAGCCGCGCTCGCCGACGCGGCGGCAGAAATCCGGCACGTCGGTATCCTCGCGGTTGGGCGTGAACGGATCGAAAGTGCCGCGGGCGATTTCCTCGGCGAGGAAGGCGCGCACTTCCTTGCGCAACTGTTCGCATTTTTCCGGCAGGCGGATCGGATCGAAACGGAGGGCTGCGGTCATCGTTTGTCTCGTTTTCCCGGATGTCAGCGCGAAGCCACCAGCGGCCACAATTCATCGGCGCCGCGGTCGGCGACCAGCTTGCCGAGCTCGACGGCCCAGTAGCTCTCCGAGCCGAAATCGTCGCGCCAGGCGAGCGCCCTGAGCGAGAAGCGGTGCAGGATATGTTCGATGGTGAAGCCGATCGCGCCGTGCACCTGGTGGGCGATGGCGCCGCCTTTTTCGGCTGCTTCCGAACAGCGGATCTTGGCGGCGGCGGCTTCCAGAAAGAACGCGTCGTCGAAGCCCTTTGAATTCGCAACGGTGTCGGCGGCGGAGGTGGCGGCGGCAAGGGCGGCGGCGGATTCGCCGGCGAGCTTTGCCAGATTGTGCTGCACCGCCTGGAACTTCGATATCTTCTTCTCGAAGGCGACACGCTCGTTGGAGTAGCGCACGCTGATCTCCAGCATCGATTCCAGCGCGCCGGCGATCTGGAGCGAGCGCACCACGCCGCCCATCAGCATCAACTGCGTCTGGTCGAAACCCTTCGGCGCGGGCTTGGCCGCCTTCGGCTCGATCTTGTCGAGCACCACGGTGTCGCTCCCGTCGCCGCCGAGGCCGATGCCGGCTTCGATCCGGCATTTGGCGGCATCGACCAGCGCGATCGTGCCGCCGGCCAGCACGGCGAAATGCCTGGCCGCCTTCGCAAAGGGTACGCTGCGGGCGCGACCGGAAAGGGTGCCGTCGGCATTCTGCGTGATGCGGTCCTTTGGCGTCGCCGGGATCACCGTCATCTCGCCGTCGGGCGAGGAGATTTTCGCCTGCGCCAGCAGCCAGCCGGCGAGCATGGTTTCGGCCAGCGGCACGGCGACGGCGTGGCGGCCGGCGGCGTTTAGCACGGCAAAACCTTCGGCGAGGCTCGCGCCCGATCCGCCACACTCTTCAGGCACCCAGGCCAGCGGCAGGCCGGCTTCGCTCAGCGCCTGCCACAGCGGCGCTTTCCACGCGCCATTCCTGTCGTGATTGATGGTCTGGGCGTCGGCCAGATCGGAGAAAATCTTTTCCGCAGTCTCGACGACAATATTCTCACTCTCCGCCACGGCGCTCCCCGAAATTGATTGGCGACCTCTGGCCACGCGTTCTACCCGGGCCGGGTGCGGCCTGTTCTTGCGCTTTATGATGAGGAAAAGCCATAGGCCTGACAAGCGCCGGGAGCAGGGCCACTTGCGCGGATGGAATGCGCGGCGCGGGCAGGGCTTATTCCATCGAACGGAGTATCGTTGGGGCCTGACTTTGCCGCGCGATATGGTATGCCAGCGGCTGAAATCGGCTCAGAACAAGAAGAGGAAACGTATGTCCAAGGATGGTTTGTGCGCGATCGTGACGGGGTCGGCTTCGGGACTGGGAGCCGCGACCGCGGCCATCCTGGCCAAGGGTGGCGCCAGGCTCATCGTCAACTATTCCAACAGCAAGAAAGAGGCCGAGGAAACCGCCGATCTCTGCCGCAAGGCGGGCGCTGCCGAAGTGCTGGTGGTACA
>JAHCKB010000336.1 GCA_026125985.1 Bradyrhizobium sp. | reverse complement strand
GGTCAGCGAAGGCGGTTCCGCTGTTACACGTAAGTTGACGCGATCGAAGATGCGAGATTTCTTTTCGAAAATCGAGCCTTGCCGCATCGGCCTGGAAGCCTGCGGCTCAGCACATTATTGGGCCCGCGAGCTCCAAGCGATGGGGCACGAGGCATTTTTGATGCCACCGGCTTACACCAAGCCTTACGTCAAACGCGGCAAAAATGACGCCGTCGACGCGGAAGCTATCTGCGAAGCAGTCTCCCGCCCCGGAATGCGCTTTGTACCGATCAAGAGCGCGGAGCAACAAGCGTGCGCATTTCGCTGATCGTGAGCAGCGATTTCAGTCGATGGTGAGCGCTCGTTTCATTTGATCGTGAGCAGGTATTTCAGGCGATCATGAGCAGGCGCCTCGGCCGACATGGTGATTGTGTTCAGGGGTTTAAGTTTGCGTCAAGAGCCTGGTTGCGGGCGTTCTGCTTTCGCATGCTTTCTCCGGTAAGTTGAAGGCGGTGAGCGTTGTGAACGAGACGATCCAGGATGGCGTCGCCCAGGGTGGGGTCGCCGATAACGTCGTGCCAATGTTCGACGGGGATCTGGCTGGTGACGATGGTCGAGGCGCGACCGTGGCGATCATCGAGGATCTCCAGCAGGTCGCGCCGTTCGGGCGGATTGAGAACCGACAGACCCCAATCATCGAGAATGAGGAGCTGAACGCGCCCGAGGGTTTTGAGCATGCGGCCATAGCGGCCGTCGCCCCGAGCCAGGGCGAGGGCCTCGAACAGGCGCGGGACGCGATGATACTGGACCGAACGATTGTCGCGGCACGCCTTGTGGCCGAGGGCGCAGGCAATCCAACTCTTGCCGAGCCCGGTCGAGACAGCGTCACAATGCCGGGTGTCCGGCGTTCGAGGTTTTGATCCTCTATCCGTTCCATCCTCGGGCCGGGCAGATGGTGCAGGTCGAGCACCGCAAGCGCTTCGCCGGCGAGGACCATCTGGTCGTGGTGCAGCCCGACGGGACACTCGCCCTGATCCCGGCCTGGATGAGCGAGGATATTGCTCGCTCTGCAACGCTCACAGCAAGCCCTCGGTTGGCTGTCGAAAGGCTCGTCGAGCTGCGGGCGCGAATCGATGTGCTTATCGCCTCTCAAGGCGGGGCATGGCCCCCGCGTGAAGGAGGGGATCATGCAACCAAGACGCCACTTGCAACGGGGCCTGTTCGAGGAGGATCGCCAGACGCCGGAGATTCCGGCGTCGCAGAGAAGCACTCTCGTCCGCCTGATCGAGGGGCTGCTGGTCGAGGCCCTCGCCGACGGCGCCAATATCGAGACGGGCACGCCAACCACAGAGACGAGGGAGGCCGCTGATGAGCAAGATCACGCCTGAGCACCTCGCCCGTCAGGCCGTCGTCTACATCCGTCAGTCGACGCCTGATCAGGTCGTCCACAACCTGGAAAGTAAGCGCCGTCAGTACAATTTGCCGGAGCGCGCGCGACAGCTGGGCTGGAGCGATGTTGCCGTCATCGATGACGATCTCGGCCGCTCCGGCGGTGGCGTCGCGCGGCCCGGCTTCGAGAAGCTGCTGGCCGCCATCTGTGAGGTCCGCGTCGGGGTCGTGGTCTCGATCGAGGCGTCGCGGCTCGCACGCAACGGTCGTGACTGGCACACGCTGCTTGAGTTCTGCGGTCTCGTCGGCACACTGATCGCCGACGAGGACGGCGTCTACGATCCGCGACAGCCCAACGATCGCCTACTGCTCGGCATGAAGGGCACCATGAGCGAGATGGAGTTGTCGGTACTGCGCCAGCGCTCGCTCGAAGCGCTGAAGCAGAAGGCGCGCCGGGGCGAGCTGTTCATGACGGTCGCCGTCGGCTACGTGCGGGTCGGCCACAACCGCATCGAGAAGGACCCGGATCGGCGCGTCGGCGAGGCGATCGCGCTCGTCTTCGCCAAGTTCACCGAGATGCAGTCGGTGCGTCAGGTGCACCTCTGGTTCAGACACGAGCGCGTTCCGTTGCCCGCCGTCACCTATGGCGCCGAAGGCCGCCTGGTCGAGTGGAAGCTGCCGGTCTACAACACGATCCTGCACATTCTGACCAACCCAATCTATGCCGGCGCGTATGCATTCGGGCGCACCGGCAGCCGCATCAGCATCGAGGCCGGCCGCAAGAAGGTGGTTCGCGGCTTCAAGAAGGAGCGCAAGGATTGGGAGGTGTTGATCCCGAACCATCATGAGGGTTATCTGAGCTGGGCGGACCATGAGAGGAACCTCGGCCTGATTGCGGACAACGCCAACGGCAAGAACCCGATGAGCCGCGGTGCCCTGCGCCGAGGTGAGGCTCTGCTCGCCGGCCTGCTGCGCTGTGGCCATTGTGGGCGCAAACTTCACGTCGCCTACTCCGGCAAGAACGGCAACACCGGTCGCTACCATTGTCGGGGCGGCGCCAACAATCATGGCGGTGACCCTTGCATCTCGTTCGGCGGCATGCGGATCGATCGTGACGTGGCCGCCGAGGTGATCGAGCGCCTGCAGCCGCTCGGTATCGAGGCGGCACTCGCCGCGCAGGCTGCGCGCAGCCGTGCGAACGAAGACAAACGCGGCCAAGTCGAGCTGGCGCTGGAGCAGGCTCGCTATGAGGTGGGGCGCGCGCGCCGCCAATACGATGCCGTCGATCCCGACAACCGCCTCGTCGCCGCCGAGCTGGAAAAGCGATGGAACGACCGGCTGGCGGTCGTGCGCAATCTGGAGACCGAGCTGGAGGGACTGACGGCTTCGCCCGCTGTTGATCTCACACCTGCTGACAGGGAGCGGCTGATGACGCTAGGCGCCGACCTGGAGCGTGCTTGGTCAAGTGCCGGCGTGGCACCCGAGACGCGCAAGCGGATCGTGCGAACGCTGATCGACGAGATCGTCGTCCGCGTCGAGGACAACGCGCTCGATCTGGTGATCCGCTGGCACGGCGGCGACCACTCCGCTCTCAAGGTCAAGAAGAATCGCTCCGGCCAGCACCGCTGGAGCGCAACGGGAGAGACAGTCGATCTCGTGCGCGTGCTGGCGCGGCAGATGCCGGACAAAGCAATCGCGTCGGTGCTCAACCGCTCCGGCAAGACCACGGGGCGCGGCAATGGCTGGACCAAGTCGCGAGTGTGCAGCTTGCGCAGCCACAACGACATCGCAGCCTATCGCGAAGGCGAGCGCCGCGACCGCGGCGAGGTCACTCTGGACGAGGCGGCCGCGGCCCTCTCCGTCAGCCCGTCAACCGTGCGACGTCTGATCAAGGACGGCCAGCTCGCGGCGAGCCAGCTTTGCAAAGGGGCACCTTGGATCATCAAAGCAGCCGATCTTGAGCGTCCTGACGTCAAACGAGCTGCCACCGCGCGGCGCCTCAGACGTCCGCCGTCCGGCAATCCGCTACAAAAAGAACTGGAACTCTAACGAGATAGAAAGGTGAGCATTATGAAGCGGGCTCGGTTGCCCCGGTGATGAGCAAATTCTCGTTGCGGCGGATCCAGTCACCGACGATGAGCCTGGCGAAGACGGCGCGATCGATGCCGCGTGGCGTGCGCCAATCGACATCTTCCACGCATGCGGTCTGGCGCAGCGCGGCGAACTTGAGGCGGGTCGTAAGACGTTTGGTGTCGCGCTCGGCGGCTTCGCGATCGACCAGCAATCCGACGCGCTCCTCGAACGACAGGGCGTCGAGATCAGGTGATCGTCGCTGCTCTTCGAGGGCTTTGGCCATTCCGGTCAAGCCAAGCGTAATCAGCCGTTCATGGGTGGGGTGCGTCAGCATTGAGATCTCCCTGTTCAGTGGAAATAGCCCTGACCGCGGATGTTGCCGTGGCGCAGGGGCTGGTGATCGGACGTCTCGTCGAGGAAACCGCGATCAAGGCCGTTCTTGAGGATCGAACGGATCGAGGCGACGGATCGAGCCTTGATGAGGATGCCGCGTCGGCAGGCCGCATCGAGGCGCGCATTGTCGTAGCTCCTGGCCAGCGACAGGATGCCAAGGCATGTCCGAAAGCCTTGCTCGGGATGCGGCCGGGCATCGATGACGATCTGGAAGAACGCGGCGGTCGAGGGACCGATCTTCTCGCCGGCCGCAATCAGGCCTCCCGGCGTCCACTTGCCGTAGCGGCGATGCGCGCTCGGCATATGATCGGCGATCGTGGTGTGGCCGCGCCGGTTGGGCGCACGGGGGTGGCTCGCGACCCTCTGACCCCTGTGGAAGATCTCGACGGTCTTGTCGGCGATGCGCACATCGACGAGTTCTCGGATCAACCGGTAAGGGGTGGAATACCAATGACCATCGATCTCGACATGATAATCGGGGGCGACGCAGCAACGCTTCCAGCGCGCAAAGACGTAGGGCTGGTCCGGCAGTTTTGCGAGTTTGAGACGATCGATCTCGGCGAACAGTTCGGCGCGGCTGGAGCCAAAACCGCGCATCTGGCGGGCATTGAGTTCGACGAGCAGCACCTGAATTGCGGCATTAAGTTCCGCCAGGGAAAAGAAACGCTGGTTGCGCAGGCGAGCCAGGATCCAGCGCTGCGCGATCTGCACGGCGACCTCAACCTTGGCCTTGTCCTTTGGCCGCCTCGGCCGGGCCGCCAGGATCGCGGTGCCATAATGGGCAGCCATCTCGGCATAGGTGCGGTTGATCCCGGGATCGTAGCGATCGGGGTTGGTCACGGCGGCCTTGAGATTATCGCAGACTACGAACTTCGGCACGCCGCCGAGATACTTGAACAGATTGGTATGCACGCCGATCCAGTCGGACAGGCTCTCGCTTGGGCAGGCCTCGGCGTAGGTGTAGTTCGAGGCGCCGAGGACGGCGACGAACAGCTCGCCGCGGATGACCTCGCCGGTGTGCGCGTTGACGAACTCCGGGCCGTCGCCGGAATAGTCGACGAACAGCTTCTCTCCGGCGCGGTGCACCTG
>JAHCKB010000335.1 GCA_026125985.1 Bradyrhizobium sp. | reverse complement strand
TGCCTGGGACGTTGCCAGTCACTATGAGCGCGAGATCCTGCCGCTGCGCAAGATCATCACCGAGGAGATGCAACTGCGCTTCTCCAGCATGCAGGTCGACGTGTTCGCCCTGCTGGTCGAAACACGACAACGCATCGCCTCGCTGCGCGCGGCGATCGACGCCAAACGGGAATTCTTCCTCGCGCAGTCCGACCTCAAGGCCGTCGTCAATGGCGGCGGAACCGGCGTGCGGGAAGCCCCGGCACGAACAGCCAGCGCAGCATCGACAGGCGGCGGTGGGCACTAAGGGAGAGCTGAGATGTTTTCACGCAGAGGATTTCTCGGTAGCGCCGCCCTGATCGGCGCCAGCGCCGTATCGGGCCGCGTCCAGGCCGCCGCGATCCCGGAAGCGCCATCGATGGACAACGCCGTGATGCAGCCGCCGCTGCATCCGTCCAGCGGGCCCGAGTACCGGCCTGTGGTGACGCTCAACGGCTGGACGCTGCCGTGGCGGATGAACGGCGACTGGAAGGAATTCCATCTCGTCGCCGAGCCCGTGGTGCGTGAGTTCGCCGAAGGCATGAAGGTGAACCTGTGGGGCTACAACGGCCAGTCCCCGGGTCCGACCATCGAGGCGGTCGAAGGCGACAAGGTCCGTATCTTCGTCACCAACCGGCTGCCGGAATACACCACCGTGCACTGGCACGGCATGATCCTGCCTTGCGGGATGGACGGCGTCGGCGGCCTCACGCAGCCGCACATCGAGCCGGGCAGGACTTACGTCTACGAGTTCGAGCTGAAGCATAGCGGCACGTTCATGTACCACCCGCACTCCGACGAGATGGTGCAGATGGCCATGGGCATGATGGGCATGTTCGTTGTGCACCCGCGCGACCCGGCCTTCCGTCCTGTCGATCGCGACTTCGTTTTCGTCATGAGCAGCTACCTGATCGATCCCGGCACCTATCTGCCGAAGGTCAACGAGATGACCGACTTCAACATGTGGACGTGGAATGCCCGCGTGTTCCCCGGCATCGATCCGCTGCCGGTGCGGCTGGGTGACAAGGTGCGCGTCCGCATCGGCAATCTCACCATGACCAACCATCCGATCCATCTGCACGGCCACAAGTTTGCGGTAAGCGGCACCGATGGCGGGTGGGTGCCGGAAAGCGGGCAATGGCCCGAGACGACGATCGACGTGCCGGTAGGCGCCGTCCGTGCCTTCGACCTCGTGGCCGACAACCCCGGCGACTGGGCGTTCCACTGCCACAAGTCGCATCACACCATGAACTCGATGGGACATAACGTGCGCAACCTGATCGGTGTCCCGCACAAGGACCTCGCCAAGGCCGTCGGCCGGCTCGCGCCGGACGCCATGGTGATGGGCTCCACCGGCATGGCGATGGGCAACATGGAGATGCCCGCGCCCGACAACACGCTGCCGATGATGACAGGCTCCGGCCAGTTCGGACCGATCGAGATGGGCGGCATGTTCACGGTGATGAAGATCCGAGAAGGCCTGGCGCGCGACGACTACCGCGATCCCGGGCCGTACAAATTCCCGAAGGGAACGCTGGCCTACGAGGTCGAGACGCCGACCGCGACACCCGCGCGGCAGCAGCCGTCCGGCCACGAACATCACATGCCCGCCAAACGGGGATAGATCGCAGACCTGCAAGGCAACATGCAATTCCGACAGCCGCCACAAGGAACATCAATGCAGACCGTCAAGACCGTCGGCCTTATCCTGATCGCAGTCTCTTTCACCGTACCTGCACTCGCGCACAAGCCGCAGAGCAAGCAGACTTACTCGGCGGGCAAACCCGGCAACCCGAAAAAGCCTTCGCGCACGATCGAGATCGAGATGAGCGAGATGGAATACAATCCATACCGCATCGAAGTGAAGCGCGGCGAGCAGATCCGTTTCCTGATCCGCAACGTCGGCAAGGAAGACCACGAATTTCTGCTGGCAACGACGGAAGAGAATCTCAAGCACGCAGAAGAGATGAAGAAGCATCCGCACATGGAGCACGACGAGCCGAATGCCGTGCGCCTCGCCCCGAAAAAATCGGCGGAGATTTTGTGGCGGTTCACCAAATCCGGAACATTCGAATATTCCTGCCTGATCCCTGACCATCGCGACTACGGCATGATCGGTCGGGTGATCGTGAAGTGACGACAACCAAAGAGGAGAAAACGATGAACAAATTCAGCCAAACGCTGGCGGCGGTTATGTTTGTGACGGCCCTGCACGCACCCGCGATCGCCCAGGCCGACATGGTACAGGGAGAGGTCAGGAAGATCGACGAGTCCGCAGGCAAGATCACCCTCAAGCACGGACCGATCAAGAACCTCGGCATGGACCAGGGGATGACCATGGTTTTCCGCGTCAAGGACCCCGCGATGCTCAAGCAGGTCAAGGTCGGCGACAAGGTACAGTTCGAGGCCGAGGAGGCCACGTCCGGCTACACCGTCACCAAGATGCAGAAGAGCAAATAGAAAGCTGCGAGTTTCCGAGCAGAAGAAGATCTGGCGAAAGGATGCAACATGTCGAAGCATTGCAGGACATCACGGCGAAGCCTGTTGGTCGCTTTGGGGGCGTCGGCCGCGACCCTTCTTACGTTCCGGGCCAACGCAGCACCAGCCGTCCTGGTGCACAAGGATCCGAATTGCGGATGCTGCACTGGCTGGGCTGCACATATGAGAAAGGCCGGGTTCGAGGTCACCATCGATGAGCGCAGCGATCTGACGGCAGTCCGCCGGCGGCTCGGTGTGCCTGACGAACTTGCGGCCTGCCACACCGCAGAGATCGACGGCTATGTGGTCGAGGGACACGTTCCGGCAGAGGCTGTTCAACGCCTCCTGAGGGAACGTCCGGCCGCGACCGGCTTGTCCGTGCCGGGCATGCCGCCCGGTTCGCCGGGAATGGAAAGCCCGACGCCTGAGACCTACGAGGTCCTGCTGTTCGGGAAATCGGGGAAACAACCCTTCATGCGATTCCTGGAAACGAAGGCCATCGGCTGATAGGGTTCAAATACTGAGGGAGGTCGGTCCTCTCATAGCGCCGGTAACCTCGTGTCCTTCTACAATGACGTGATCCTGCCGAAGCTCTGCGATCTTGCGATGCGCAACAAGCAACTCGTTCCCTATCGGGAGCGGGTGATTGGAGCGGCAGAGGGACGTGTGCTCGAGATCGGCGCAGGTTCGGGCCGGAACCTGCCGTTCTATCGGCCCAACACGAAACAGATACTGGCGCTGGAGCCTTCTGCCAAACTGGTCGGCATGGCTCGCGACATGATCCCTCCCGGCGCACCGGTCAGTTTCCTGGAAGCCTCCGCCGAATCGATTCCGCTCGACGATGCCACCGTAGACACCGTAGTCACGACCTGGACATTGTGTACGATTCCTCATGCCCTCCCCGCGCTTGGCGAAATGCGCCGCGTGCTCCGGCCGGGCGGAAAACTGCTCTTTATCGAGCACGGGCTGGCGCCGGATGCGCATGTGCGCTGGTGGCAGCACAGGCTTGACCCGGCCTGGAAATCCATCAGTGGCGGATGCCACCTCAACCGGCCGATACGGGCGCTGATCGAACAGGCAGGCTTCCGAATCGATCGACTCGAGACCGGCTATATCGCGGGCCCGAAGCCCATGACCTTCATGTACGAAGGCAGCGCACGGCCGTAACGGCTCCTACGCATAAATCGCGCCCGGCAGGCCCCCCGGGAGACCCGGCACGCCGATTCCCAGCCCCCGTTAACCATTTGCTAACCATACACCGGGCAAAAATTGCCGGGTGAAGTCGAGTGTCGTCGGACGCGTTGAATACGGGAGGATATCCCCGTGGACGCTGCAGCGGTGCCTCACTTTCGAAACGGCGGCCCATCGGCCGCCGCGCAGACGTTTGGCGCGCGTGGGCGGCACAGCCGCGGGGACACGGCAACGATGGTCGATGTGACGGCTGGTCAGGGCACGGCAGGAAGCGGCGGCTTCCCGAGCTTCTCTGAAATCGGAGCGATCCTGCGGCGCGGCGACATCGCGCTGGCGGTGGGCATCCTCACCATCCTGGTGGTGCTGATCCTGCCGCTGCCCCCGGTCGTGCTGGACCTGTTCCTGGCGATCTCGATCACGCTGTCGGTGCTGATCCTGATGACCTCGCTGTTCATCCAGGCGCCGCTGGAATTCTCCGCCTTTCCGACCATCCTCTTGATCTCGACCATGCTGCGGCTGTCGCTCAACCTGGCCTCGACCCGGTTGATCCTGTCGCGCGGGCACGAAGGCGGGGCCGCCGCCGGCCACGTCATCGAGGCCTTCGGCAACTTCGTGATGGGCGGAAATTTCGTCATCGGCATCATCGTGTTCGCGATCCTGGTGATCGTGAACTTCGTCGTCATCACCAAGGGCTCGGGCCGCATTGCCGAAGTCGCGGCGCGCTTTCACCTCGACGCCATGCCCGGCAAGCAGATGGCGATCGACGCCGACCTTTCCGCCGGCCTGATCGACGAGAAGACGGCAAAGGAGCGCCGCAAGGCGCTGGAGGACGAAAGCGGCTTCTTCGGCGCGATGGACGGCGCCTCGAAATTCGTCCGTGGCGACGCGGTCGCCGGCCTGCTCGTCGTCTTCATCAACATCGTCGGCGGCATCATCATCGGCGTCGCCCAGCAGGGCATGGGCTTTGCCGATGCGGCGCGCACCTACACGGTGCTGACCGTGGGCGACGGCTTGGTCACGCAGGTGCCGGCGCTGATCGTCTCGACCGCCGCGGGCCTGCTGGTGTCCAAGGCCGGCGTGTCGGGCGCGGCCGACAAGGCGCTGATGAAGCAGCTCTCCGGCTATCCGCAGGCGCTCGGCATGTCCGCCGGCGTCATGATCGTGCTGTCGCTGCTGCCGGGCATTCCGATGATTCCCTTCCTGGCGCTCGGCGGCGGCGCGGCGGCGCTTGCACTCACC
>JAHCKB010000334.1 GCA_026125985.1 Bradyrhizobium sp. | reverse complement strand
GCAAACACGCCGTCCATGACGATGACGAAGAAGATGCCCTTCACCACCGACGACGTCGTGTGCTGGCCGAGCGATTCCGCGCTGCCCTGCACCGCGAGCCCCTCGACGCAGGCGACGATGCCGATGGTTGCGGCCATCACCGGCGCCTTGATGAGGCCTACCACGAAGTGATTGATCGAGATGGCGTCGCGCAGGCGCAGCAGGAAGGCCTCCGGATCGACCCCGCCATAGAGCCACGCGACGAGGCCGCCGCCATAGAGCGCGGCCATGGCGCCGAGAAAGGTGAGGATCGGCAGCGCCAGCACCAGCGCCAGCATGCGCGGCAGCACCAGCACCTCGATCGGATCGAAACCCATGGTGCGCAGCGCGTCGATCTCCTCGCGCATCTTCATCGAGCCGAGCTCGGCGGTGTAGGCGCTGCCTGAACGGCCCGCCACCATGATGGCCACCAGCAGCACGCCGATCTCGCGCAGCACCAGCACGCCGAGCATGTCGACGACGAAGATGTCGGCGCCGAACTGGCGAAAATGGAAAATGCCCTGCTGCGAGATGATGCAGCCGATCAGGAAGGTGATCAGAACGATGATCGGCACCGCGCGCCAGCACACCTGCTCCATGTGATGGATGGTGGAGGT
Source organism: Bradyrhizobium sp. (assembly GCA_026125985.1). Taxonomy (GTDB): domain Bacteria; phylum Pseudomonadota; class Alphaproteobacteria; order Rhizobiales; family Xanthobacteraceae; genus Bradyrhizobium. The sequence continues at coordinate 4,323 of JAHCKB010000334.1, read as the reverse complement.
GAGGCGGAAGCTGCGGGGATGAATCAGGACGTGGCCAGCGGCGGCAAGCACCGCACCCAGCATGTCGATCAGGCCGACAAAGGTGCCGCCGATCCCGACCACGCTGCGACCGACTCCTTCCAGCATGCCGGAAACGGTCACCGGCTCGCTGTCGGCGGGCGCCGCGGTTTTCACGCGGCGAACCTCGTTGACGAGGCTCGAATAGTTGGCCGATAGGCCGGCGATCTGCGCTTCAACGCCGCCCTGGCTGAGGTTGCGGCGCAGCCGCTCGATCAGCCAGGCGCCGAACGTATCGAGCCGCGATACCTGGGAAACGTCGATGAAGATGTTGGGCCGGGTGCCGCCGAGCCGTTCGGCGTCGGTGACGATGGCTTCGAGCACCGCGGCATGGCGGGCAATCCAGGGACCACCCGCGGCAAGCGCAAGCCCGTTACCCCGCGCAATCCGCTCCAGTGTCGGGTCGCCGTTCAAGCTGCCATCTCCGGCGCCGCCGCCTCACGGATTGCCCGCAGGGCCCAACGGCATGCCGCCCCTCGCCTCGTCCTATCCGTCATGTAGCAGCCCTAATGGATCAGGACCAGCCAGTGGCCGGTTCGAAATCATCAAACTTCAAAACCACTTCCACCCCATAGACAAACCGCGTCGCAAGAATTGAACGGTGGTCCGCCGTCGATCTATCCGGCAGGGGTTGCGCCGTGGCGATGAGACGCGAGGCGGCCGCGGGCCAGCCACATCAAGAAGGCTCCAGCCAGCGCCATCGCCGCCATCAGGTAATAGACGCCCTGTCCGAACTGCGCGTAGATCACGCCGGAGGCAATCGAGGCCGAGCTGGTGACGATACCGGTGCAGGCGGCGAGATAGCCCTGCCCCCGCGCCATCATGTGGCCGGGCACGCGATGCGCAAGCATGCTCATGGTCCCGACCTGGGTGAGGCCATAGCTCAGGCCATGCGCGAGCTGGACCACCGCAAGCACCGCGATCGGCGGCGACTGCGCCGTGATGATCCATCGCAACGCAGCACTCAGGGCGGCAATGACGACCAGGAGCCAGAACGGCGACCGCAATCTCGGCGACATCGCAAACAGCACGATTTCGGCCAGCACCCCGAGCGACCACAGCCCGGCAATCGTCATCCCGCCGAATCCCGCCTGCTGCCAGGCAATCGAGGCGAAGGTGTAGTAGGCGGCGTGACTGCCCTGCACCAGTGCGGAGGTCACGATGATTGCAAGGAAGCCCGTGTCGCGCAGCAGCGCGCGGCCGTCCTGCGGTGCGGCGGCCGTCGTCTTGCCCGCACCGAGCGGCTGGAGGCCAAGGCCGATCAGCACTCCGAGCGCCGCGATCGAAGCGATCACCCAGATCAGATGGACTGCCGTGATCGCATCCACCAGGAGCCCGCAGGCCAGCGCACCTGTCACGAAAGCGGCCGATCCCCACAGCCGCAGCGGGCCGTAGTTGAGGGCGAACTGCCGAACGCCGCGCAGCGCGTAGGCGTCGGTGAGCGGCATCATCGGTGTCCAGGCGCAACAGGTGGCGATGTAGGCAAGCAGCACGGCCAGGGGAAGCGACTGGGTGCCGGTAACCGCAAAGCCGATGGCGGTCGCCAGCGCGGTTGCGATCAGGGCGGTGCGCAACGAATAGAGCTTCTCGGCATTGCCGGTAATGAGGGGTAATACCGTGAAGCGCGTCAGCGCAGGAACCGCCGCGATGACGCCGATCCACCAGGGATCGATGCCGATCGCCTTCAGCCAGACCGTGAAGAACGGCAGGTGCGCGCCGATCAGGCCGAAAGTGGCGCCGTAAAACAGCGCCAGCCGGAACGCGAATCGCCGCGAATCGGCGTGGGCCGCGGTGGGGATTTGTGCTTGGGTGGACATCAAGTCGGTTGCGATTCGCGTGCGTTCATGTTGTTCGTTATATGGCAGACCGCGCAGTGATTTGCGCGCCGAGTTTAACATGGCTGACGAAGCATTCGCCCTCTCCCCGATTTCGGCGCGCGCCGCGCAGCCGAGCGAGGAGGACTATGCCGCGATCCATGAGGCCTTCATGGAGACCTCGCGCGGCCGCTGGTTTCTCGGCGAATACGCCAAGCGCAACCGCAACGCCGACACCCGCATGGTTCTCGACGCGGTAGCCCGCATCGAGGGAAGCCTCGCGGCGCAAAAGCAGGCCGCTGCCGCCGCCGAGTTGAACGAAGCGCTGGCCGCGATCCGCGCTGCCGTCAGCGAAGCGCAGGTAACCGCCAATGACGGGCTCGATGGGCTCGCGTTCGACGAGCGGCTGGCACCGATCGCAAGGGGCGTGCGCATCATCCGCGAGATCTCCTGGCGCTGGCGCGAAACCGGCGCCGACAGCCGGATCTGCGACATTCTGGATTCCCAGACCGCCGCCATCGAGGCCAGCACGGGCGGGATTTCTGTGGCCGAGGCGCGCGTGGCGATCGACCGGGCGTTCGCCGCGATCGAGGCACGGATCGATGAATATTCCCCCGGCGAAGCCAAGCCTGCCGAAGCGCTGCGCTCGGAAGAGGATGCCAATATCGTACCCTTCCCCGCTGCGGCGGAGGAAGCGGCGGCGGATGGAGTTTTTGCTGACGTGGCCGAGGTCCCCGCGGCGGAGACCGCGAGAGCTGCGACGACAGACGCTGTGGAATCCACCGCCGAAGCGGCCGCACCGATTGATGACATCGTCGGCATGGTCGAAACCGTCGACGAAGCCGCCGCCGATGCCCAGGATGAAGCGGTGCTGGATCTGATTGCGGCGGAAATGTCTGCGCCGCAACCGATGGACGACGAGTTGGCGGTCGCGGAAACCGCGATGATCGATGTGGAAATCGCCGGGCCGGAAATCGCCGAGGCCGTGCTCCATATGGCCGAAGCGGTTGCAGCGCCTGAGGCGCCGTCGGCCGAGCCGGAGGCGCCGATTGCCGCCGCAACCACACCCCCATCCCAGCCTACACAAATTGGTGAAGCAGAAGCCTCGATCGGCGCGGCGGTGATCGCGAGCGGCATCCTGAAAAAGCCGGCGGTGCCCGCCAACGATCCGCTCGCACCCATTCGCCGCATGTCTCAGGCCGAGAGGCTTGCGTTTTTCTCCTGATCCATTTCTTCTGCAGTTTACCTTGTTTGCTGCGTTTATCTCACGTTCATCCTCGCAAGCGGTTCCTTCGTGATTCACCTCACGCACTTGCCTTGAACCCCGTCGTAGCGTCGCCGCAACCAATCTCGCATCGAGATTCGCTTGAGGAGGACGCCATGTCCCGTTTGAAGTCCCTGCTGATGTATGCCGGCCTCCTGGGAAGCCTGTTCGGTTTTTCAGCGACCGGTTCTTTCGCCCAAACCGCTCCCGAAGGCACCTCGGCCTCGCTCCTGCGCGGCCCCGAGCAACGCGTCGCGCTGGTGATCGGCAACTCGCAATACAAGAATGCGCCGAAGCTTGCCAACCCCGACAACGACGCGACCGCGATGGCGCAATTCCTGAACAAGGCCGGCTTCGAGGTCACCTCGGCGATCGACCTGACGCACAACGACATGATCCGCGTCGTGCAGGATTTCTCGTCAAAGGTCGCCGCGCGCGGCCCCAACTCGGTGGCGATGGTCTATTACGCCGGCCACGGCGTGCAGCTCGCCGGCGAAAACTACCTGGTTCCGGTCGATGCCAACGTCTCCACGCCGAACGACCTCACCACCAATTCGCTGCGTCTGGTGGACCTGATGGCGACGCTCGACTCGATCCCGAGCCGGATGCGCATCGTGCTGCTCGACGCCTGCCGCAACAACCCGTTCCCCGGCGTCAACGATGCCGGCCGCGGCCTTGCCATCGTTGATGCACCGAATGGCTCGATCGTCGGCTATTCGACCGCGCCCGGCACCGAAGCGCTCGACGGTTCCGGCAACCACAGCCCCTACACCGAAGCGTTCCTGAAGCTGGCGAGCGAGCCGAACCTGCCGATCGAGCAGCTCTTCAAGCGCGTCCGCCTCGAGGTGAACAGCTCCACCGCCGGCAAGCAGATCCCCTGGGAGAGCTCGTCGCTCACCTCGGATTTCTACTTCTTCGGCGACACCGCCGTTGCGGGGACGCGCGCGCCGAACCGCGGCCCGGTCGTGGCGGCCGCCTCCAACCTGCCGAGCCGCTCGGTCAAACAGGCCTATGACTTCGTGCTGTCGGAAGGCCAGCCGGAATACTATGAGCAGTTCATCGCGATGTACCCGCACGATCCGCTGTGCGACCGCATCCGCTGGCTGCTGCGCAACCTCGTGGTAGCGAAGGCCTGGCACAAGACGGTGCTCGCCAATTCACCCTTCGCCTACAAGACTTTCCACGACA
>JAHCKB010000333.1 GCA_026125985.1 Bradyrhizobium sp. | reverse complement strand
GCAGGTACGACGTGAAGTCGCGGGTGTTCTGCGGCACCAGCAGGTTGTCGATGATCTTGCCGCCGGCGCCTTCGACCTGCGTCTTGGTCGCGGCCGAGGTGGTGTGCCCCCAGACATAGTCGTTGGTCAGCAGCATCCAGGTCTTGCCGATGGAATCGACGGCGTTCTTCACCGATGCCTTGGAGAAGTTGGTGCCGTTGCCGTCCCATACGAACTTGATACGCGAGCAGTTCTCGCCGGCTTCGCTCGGCGCCGAGGAGTTGGTGTTGAGGTAGATCACACCATTCTTTGCTGCCACCTGGGTGATGGCGTTGGCGACGCCGGAATGGACGGCGCCGATCAGGATCGTGCAGTCCTCGCGCGTGATGAAGCGTTCGGCGATGCGGCTGCCGGTGGCGGGCGTCGTCTCGGTGTCCGCTGTGGTCCAGACGATCTTCCGCCCGAGCACGCCGCCCTTGGCGTTGAACTCCTCGATCGCCATCTTGATGCCGCGCAGGTCGTCCTGCCCGCTGTTGCCGTACTGGCCGCTGGCATCGCAGGTCAGGCCGAGCTTGATCGGCTTGCCGCCTTGCGCAAACACGCGATTCTCCTTCCACGGCCCGAAGAAGCTGCCGGCGCCGCCAATGACGCTCGCCATCAGCGTGCCCTTCAAAACGCTCCGCCGCGAAACCCGATTCCGCTCCATGGCTCCCTCCCGAAAGTTCTTGTTGCACGCGATAGAATATCTATTCTATTTTGTGTGTAAAGTGGAATATTTGGTCCAAATGATGAAATGCCGTTAAACAGGCGGGTCTGAACTGGAGAGACCTCCCGATGAACAAGCCATCCGGGCCAATGAGCTATGACGAGCTGCGCGGCACGATCGCGCAGCGGCACCGCGCGCTGTCGGGCCGCCTGCAACAGATCGCCGAGTTCGTGCTCGATCATCCGACCGACGTCGCGCTCGGCACGGTGGCGGAAGTGGCGCAGCGTTCCGGCGTGCCGCCCTCGGCGATCGTCCGCTTTGCGCATGCGCTCGGCTTCGGCGGCTTCACCGAAATGCAGCAGGTGTTCCGCAACCGCCTCGTCGCCGGCGAGGCGCCGAGCTACAAGGCCCGCCTCGCCCGCATGAAGGGCGAAGAAAAGTCCGTGCTCGGCCGCAAGCCGATGGCGGTACTCTCGCGCTTCGTGTCGGAGGCGCAGTCGGCGCTGGTGACGCTGAGCCAGTCCGTACACGCGCGCGAGCTGGATGCGGCCACCGCCATTCTGACGAAGGCGCGCGATATCTACCTGCTCGGCCTCGGCGGCTCGTTCCCCGTCGCCACCCATCTTGCTTACGTGCTGCGCAAGCTTGGCCACCGCGTCGTGCTGCTGGATGGAATCGGCGGCAGCATCCACGAGCAATCGCACGCTGCGACGTCCGAGGACGCCTTGGTGGCGATCAGCTTTCGCAATTACTACCCGGACACGGCGCGGCTGTTTCCCGAACTCGTTGCCAGGCGTGTGCCCACAATCTCCATCACGGACAGCCTGCTGAGCCCGATCGTTCAGGGCGCGAGCGTGGTGTTCGAAATTCAGGACATGCCGGAGCCGGCGCTGCGCACCCTGGTGGCGCCGATGTGCCTGGTGCAGGCGCTCGCAATCGGCCTCGACCTTTCGTCGGACTGATCGTTAACGTAGGAGAACGAGATCATGGCTTTGCATGACGCAAAGACGCTTGCCGGCAAGGTCGCACTGGTGACCGGCGCCGGCCGTGGGCTCGGCCGCGCCTTCGCCGAGAAGCTGGCCGCGATGGGCGCCAACGTCGCTATCCACGGCATGCGCGAGAACGGGCCGGCCGAATATGGCGAGGGCACGACGCTGACCGCGGTGGCGCAGGAGGTGGGACAAGCGCATGACGTCCGCACCCAGCGCGTGCTCGGCGACCTCACCAGGAGCGACGACATCGCCCACGTGGTCGCCGAGACCGAAAAGGCACTCGGGCCGATCGACATCCTCGTCCACAATGCCGGCGGCGACATCGCAGCCGCCGGCGGCAAGCCGAACCCGAACGATGCCGTAAATATCAAGGAAGAGGACGTGCGCGCGGTACTCGACCGCAACCTGCTCGCGACCATCCTGACCTGCCAGGCGGTGGCGCGCGGCATGATGGAGCGCAAGAGCGGCCGCATCGTCACCATCGGCTCGGTCGCCGCGTTCAAGGGGCGCACCAATTCTTCCATCTATGCGGTGGCGAAGGCCGGCATGACCCACTATACCCGCTGTCTCGCCGACCAGCTCCGTCCCTACGATATCGCCGTGAACTGCATCGCGCCCGGCGACACCCGCACCGGCCGCTTCCTCGGCACGCGCGCCGTCGATGAGAACCGCATGGTCGAGAGCGGCACGCTCGACCGCATCGCCACCGTCGACGAGGTCGCGCGCGTCGTCGAATTCTTTGCCGGACCACAGGCCGCCTTCGTCTCGGGCCAGGTGCTACGGGTCGACGGCGGCGGTCAGTGCTGGCCGGGCTAGCCATGGCCGCGAAAGCCGAGCAACCTCGCATCGATTTTACCAGCGGCGCCGTGGGCTATCGTTTTCGGCGCGGTGGCGAACGCGGCCATCCGCTGGTGCGGGTTGCCGGCATCCGGCGAGATCGGATGCCCTCCATCGTGGATGCCACCGCCGGCCTTGGCCGCGATGCATTCCTGCTGGCATCCGCCGGCGCAGCGGTCACGCTGATCGAGCGGTCGCCGGAAGTGTACGCCTTGCTGCAAGGCGCTCTCGACCAGGCCGCTGCCGAGTCACCCGAACTAGCCGAGGTCGTCGCCCGCATGACGCTGGTGCATGGCGACGCCAGGGACCACCTGCCCGATCTCAGGCCCGATGTCGTGATCGTCGATCCCATGCATCCGCCGCGGCGCAACACGGCGCTGGTGAAGAAGGAGATGCGGCTGCTTTCCGCCATCGTCGGGGCCGATGAGGATGCGGACGAGCTGATGCGGATTGCGCTGACCTCGGCGCGCGAGCGCGTCGTGCTGAAGTGGCCGTTGCGAGCCGCGCCGCTGTTGGCTTCGCCAAAGCCGTCGCATCAGTTCGCCGGCAAGACCGTGCGATACGAGGTTTTCATGACTGCGCTCAATGCTCAGGTGAAATGACAGCGCAGGCTCGAGAGCCCTGTGATATCAGGCCATTGCGGGTTGACCATGCCATCGCTTCGGAGGATATTTTTCCCCGATCGACTGAGTGGCAACTAGGGTTCCGGGCGGCCTTTGCCGTTGCAGGTCCAAGCGTTGCGGAGACCGCGGCCCAAGAACCCGCGGCTGCACCCGAGGGGGAAAAGCCCAGAGGAGGAGACGTCGAGATCAGTCTCGTGGCGCCAGCCCCGGAGGTCTCATGTCGTTTGCTCCCCTCACTCTCGTCGTCATCGCCGCCTTCATCCATGCGACCTGGAACCTGCTCGCCAAACGCGCTGCCGCCGCGGGGCCGGCCTTCGTCTTCGCCTATAATGTAGTGGCTACCGTTGCCTACCTGCCTTGGGTGATCTGGCTGCTGGCCACCCGCGAGCAGGTCTGGAACTGGCCGATCGCCTTCTGTTTCCTCGCCAGCGCCATCATCCATCTCGGCTACAGTCTCTGCCTGCAGCGCGGCTATCAGGTCGCAGACCTCAGCGTGGTCTATCCGATCGCCCGCGGCACCGGCCCGCTGTTCTCCTCGATCGGCGCCTTCATCCTGTTGCAGGAGGCGCCAACCTGGCTCGGCGTGATCGGCCTCGCCGCCGTCGTCGCCGGGATCGGGTTCATCTCGACGCAGGGCAATCTCGCGGCCTTCCGGCAACCCAAGGGCCAGGAGGGCGTGCGCTGGGGGTTGGGCACCGGTTCCCTGATCGCCGCCTACACCGTGGTGGATGGCTACGGCGTCAAGGTGCTCGGCATCCACCCCGTCCTGCTCGACTGGTTCTCCAATTTCCTGCGCCTGTTCCTGCTGGGACCGCTGATGCTCAAGAGGCGTGCGCACATGATGAAGGCCATGGAGGGCCATTGGTGGCTCGCCGTCGGCGTCGGCCTGTTCTCGCCGCTGTCCTACATCCTCGTGCTGACCGCGGTGGATATGGGAGCCCCGCTCAGCCTCGTGGCGCCGGCCCGCGAAATGTCGATGATGGTAGGCGCGATTTTCGGCATGCTGATCCTGCGCGAGCCGGTTAACGTGTGGCGCGTGGCCGGATGCGCGACGATCATTGCCGGCGTTGTGTTGCTGGGCGCGGCCTGAGAGGAGATTTCGATGAGAACATTCAGCTTGCGCGGACATGTCGCGCTGGTGACCGGCGGCTCGCGCGGCATCGGCGCGGCGATCGTCAAGATGCTCGGGGAAGCCGGCTGCTCGGTTGCAGTCAACTATCGCGAACGCGCGGCCGAGGCGGAAGCGCTGGCGAAGGCGATCGTCACCGCCGGCGGCAAGTCCGTGGCGATTGCGGCCGATGTCTCGCAGACCGAAGCGGTTGCGGCCATGGTTCAACGCGCCAGCGCCGAGCTCGGCCCGATCGACATCCTCGTCAACAATGCCGGGGTCGCCATCGTCCGCGGCGTCGATGACCTGACCGAAGCCGATTTCGACCAGACCATTCTGGTGAACCTGAAATCCGCGTTTCTGTGCACGCAGGCCGTGCTGCCGGGCATGCGCGCGAAGAAATGGGGCCGTATCGTCAACATCTCCTCGGGCGCCGCCTACCGGCCGCTCGAAGGCTGGAGCGCCTACTGCGCCGGCAAGGCGGGGCTCGCCATGGTGACGCGCTCGATCGCGCTGGAGACGGCCGGCAAGGTGCGCATCTTCGGCTTCTCGCCCGGCACCATCGACACCGACATGCAGGTCAAGATCCGCGCCTCGGGCATGAACCAGATCAGCCAGATCCCGCGCGCCGACCTCTCACCGGTCGAGCACGCCGTGCGCGGGCTGGTCTATCTCTGCGACACGGCGAGCGACGACCTGATCGGCCAGGACGTCTCC
>JAHCKB010000332.1 GCA_026125985.1 Bradyrhizobium sp. | reverse complement strand
TGCGGCCGGAGGTCGGCAGGAACAAGGAAGCCGGTGTCAATCTGAAATATGATGGCATCTTCGCCGCCACCGACTCCTTCCGCGGCAAGTTCAACGTGTTCCGCAACGATGTTACGGACTACATCGATCTGGTCGCCTTCGGTTACGTGGCGGTGCCGCCATTCGGCACCTACCCCCAATACTACCAGTATCAGAACATCGCCCAGGCCCGGATCGAGGGTGTCGAGTGGGAGACGATGTACGACGCCGGCCTCTGGTATTTCGGGATCTCCGGCCATGTCATGCGTGGCAAGAACGTGCAGACCGGGATCGGGCTCTCGACCATCATTCCGCGCAAGGTAACGACGACGGCCGGTGTGCGCCTGCTCGACCGGCAGCTGGTTCTGGCCGCGCAATGGTCGTCATTTTCCGGCAACACGGATGTTCCGACCGGCTATCTGCCTGCGACCGACTATGAACTGGTTAATCTGTTTCTGACGTGGAATGCGACCAAGGACATCGTGTTCACGGCGTCGATCGACAACCTCTTGAACCAGTACTATCGGCCCTACGCCATTCCCGGCGGTTCCACTGACGGCACCACGCAAAACGACGTGCTATGGTCGAGCCCCGGACCGGGCAGGGTCTACAAGGCTGGGCTCAAGATTCACTTTGGCGGAGCGTAAGTCGCAGAACAGAGTCCCAAACAGGTTGCTGCCGGCCGCGCTGATGCTCCAGCGCGGCCTTGGCACGTTCCATCGACAACGGTCACACGACGAGGAGAAATGACGATGTTTATCGCAATGAACAGATTCCAGGTGAAGAAGGGTTCGGAACAGGCATTCGAAACCATCTGGGCCACCCGCGAGTCCTATCTCGGCAGCGTGCCGGGCTTCGTCGAATTCCATCTGCTCAGGGGTCCGGAGGCGGAAGATCACTCGCTGTATTCCACCCACACCACCTGGGCCGACAAGGCCGCTTTCGAGGGCTGGACCAAATCCGAGGAGTTCCGCCGTGCGCATGCCCGCGCCGACAACAAGACCGGCGAGAGCCTCTATCTCGGTCATCCCAGGTTCGAAGGCTTCGAGGTGATCCAGAGTGAACGCAAGGCAGTCGCGGCATAGGGAGAGCGCGATGCTGAGCACGGACCTTGCCGAGCTGAAGGCCTACATGGCGGAAAATCCCGGCGCGGTGATCGAAGACGTGACGCGGCAGTGCCGGGCCACGCCGCGGGCGGTGATCGAGGCAATGCCGGGAGAAATGCGGCGGCTAGGCCCGGGCAGAGAATTTGCTTCCGCCATGCAGGACATTGCGGAGTGGGGCGAGGTAACGCTGATCGTCCATACCGACGATGCGATCTTCGAGTTCACGGGTGCGATCCCGGCGGGCGAGATCGGCCGTGGCTTCTTCAACCTGATGCAGCCGAAGGGGCTGCACGGTCATCTGCGACACGAGCGTTGCGCCGGCATTGCTTTTGTCGAACGACCCTTCATGGGCAAGACGTCCGCCTTCGCCGCGTTTCTCAATGTCGACGGCGGTATCATGTTCAAGGTGTTCGTCGGCCGCGACGAGGCGCGCGCGCTGCGCTCCGACCAGCTCGCGCGCTTCAGGGCGCTTGCCGACCGCATCGCGCCGACGGCTTGAACCTTCAGGAGAGGATCATGCGACGAGCGATGGCTTTGCTGGTGGGGCTGTTTGGCGGCGCGGCGGCGATGGCCCCGGGCGTGGCGCATGCGACGACCGACAATGCGCTGCTGCCGCGCAATCTGTCGCCCTGGGGCATGTTCATGGGCGCCGACATCGTCGTGAAGGCGGTCATGATAGGGCTTGCCTTTGCTTCGCTCGTCACCTGGACGGTGTGGCTCGCCAAGACCGTCGAACTGCGCCGTCAGGCATCGCTGGCCCGTCGCCGCCTCGTCATGCTGGAAAGCGATTCGACGCTCGCCGAAGTCGAGCATGCCAGCGAGGGCGCTTCCGATGCGGTGGCGCAGATCATCCTTTCGGCGGCGCGGGAGACCAGCCTTTCCCGCGGCATCGTCGATGAAGGCCTGAAGGAACGGATTGCGCTCCGGCTCGAGCGGGTGGAAGCGGCGATGTCGCAGCGGATCGCGCGCGGCACCGGCGTGCTCGCCACCATCGGCGCCACCGCGCCCTTTGTCGGCCTGTTCGGCACGGTGTGGGGCATCATGAATTCCTTTATCGGCATCTCCGAGGCGCACACCACGAATCTCGCCGTGGTGGCGCCGGGCATCGCGGAGGCCCTGCTTGCCACCGCATTGGGCCTTGTTGCGGCGATCCCCGCGGTCGTGATCTACAATCATCTGGCGCGCGTCATCGTCGCTTATCGCGCGCTTCTGACTGACGCTTCGGCGCAGGTGCTGCTGCTGATAGGCCGGCAGCATGACGTGCGCGCGTTCACGCTCGCGCGGGCCGCGGAGTAGGGAGCATGGGTGCCCGGCTCGGCAGGCGCGCGGAGGCCGGCGATCTGGCCGAGGTACACGAGATCAACGTCACGCCGTTCATCGACGTGATGCTGGTGCTGCTGATCATCTTCATGGTGGCAGCCCCGCTCGCCACCGTCGATCTTGGCGTCGATCTTCCCGCCAGTACCGTCGAACCGCGCCCGCGGCCGGACAAGCCGGTGTTTCTCACGGTGAAACCGGATCTTTCGGTTGCCGTCGGCGAAGAAATCGTCGCGCGCGGCGCGCTGGCCTCGACGCTGGATGCGGCGAGCAAGGGCAACAAGGATGAGCGGATCTTTGTGCGCGCCGACAAGGCGGTCAGCTACGGCGACCTGATGGAGGTGATGAATCTGCTGCGCGACGCGGGCTATCTGAAGGTCGCTCTCGTTGGCCTCGACGGACGAAGTTGAGACATGACCCGGAACAGCGAGCGCCGGTTTTCCGTCAGGAGGATGCGAGGCGTCGCGAATGCCTATGCGTTGCACGAGACGGCTGACGAGATGCTGGCGCGGCGATGGGGTATCTCGGCGCTGGCGATCGTCGCATTGCATGCGGCGCTGATCGCGGCTGCCATCGGTTGGCATCGCCCGCTGACGCCACCCGGCATCGCGCTGCCGGCGATCATGGTCGATATGTCGCCGGTCACCTCGGCCCCGCAACCGACGCAGCTCGATCTCGCGCCCGGCCCGGTGATGCAGCAGGCCGATGCATCGCCGCCGGAGGCTGCAAAGCAGCAGCCGGTCGAGGAGCAGATCGCGCCGACCCCACTGCAGGAAAAACCGGAGGTCGTGGCCCCGCCGGAGCCGAAACAGGCCTCACCGGAAAAGCCGGAGCCGGCAAAGATCGCACCGGAGCGGAAGCCCGCGCCCGTCAAGCCGAAGGTCGTGCGTCGCGAGGCGAAGAAGCCGTCCCAGGCGGCACCCGCGCCGCGCACCACCGCCTCGCGGGCCGAGCGCCGGGCTGCGGCTGCATCCGCCCCCAGTGCCGGCGCTTCGGCCGCGGCGGTCGCCAGCTACAAGCAGATGGTCGCCGCGCATCTGCAGCGCTTCAAGCAATATCCGTCGGCCGCCAAGGCTGCCGGCCAGCAAGGCACTGCGCGGGTCAGGTTCACGTTGAGCCGGAGCGGGCGGGTGCTTTCCGTTGCCCTTGGCGGCTCGTCGGGCCATTCCACGCTCGATGCCGAGACGCTGGCAATGGTGCGCCGCGCGCAGCCGTTTCCGTCGTTTCCGCCTGATGTCAGACAATCGTCGATGAGCTTCGGCGCGCCGGTGGCGTTTTACATCCGCTGAGCGGCCATTCCCACCAAAGCCCCGACCCTCGGTCACGACTCCCGTTAGGGATCGCGACCGGGGTTGGTTCCGCCGCCGCTCGGTATGGGGACGAGCCTTGCGCCGCTAACTGTTGGGACCGCGATCCATGCCGACGGGCTGCCAGCGCCGGAGCTTGGTGTTCTGCAGTACCGACGGGTTGACGCAGCTCACCGGCCACATGCCCTGCAACACCAGGGATAGTTCGTGGCCGACCCGCCGCTTGCGCGCCTCGTCGAAACGTGCCGATGCGGAGGCGACATGCGCCGTCAGCGTCACGTTGTCCATCCGAAGCATCGGATTGTTGTGCGAGGGCGGCTCCGTCTCCAGCACGTCGAGCGCGGCATGCGCGATCCAGCCTTCTTGCAGCGCCTTGATCAGCGCGGTCTCGTCCACGGTGGCGCCGCGGCCGGTATTGACGAAAGTCGCCGTCTTCTTCATCTGCCGGAAGTGTTTCTCGCCGAGCATGTGATGCACTTCCGGGCGTGCCGGCGCGTGCATTGAGACGAAGTCCGATTGCGACAGCACCTCGGACAGTGTCGCCGGAATCACGCCGTGATCCCACATCAGCGTTTCCTGGATGAAGGGATCGTAGGCCATCATTCTCAGGCCGAAGGGGGCTGCGCGTTTGGCTACCGCGCGCGCGACCCGGCCGAAGGAGACGAAGCCGAGCGTCTGGCCCATCAGCCGCGGAATCTTAAGGAGTTGCGGCCGGCCTTCGGTCCAGCGGCCCTCGCGCACCATCCTGTCCTGCTCGACCAGACGGCGGAAACCGCCGAGCAGCAGCGTCATGGCGTGGTCGGCGACTTCCTCGATGAAGGTGTCCGGCACGTTGGTGACGGGGATGCCGCGCGCGGTGGCAGCCTTGACATCGACGCTGTCGACGCCGACCGAGCCCAGCGTGATCACCTTGCAGTTCTCCAGCGCGTCGATGACCGCCTTGCTGATCGGCATGCCCTTGGCGTAGATCGCATCCGCATTCTTCGCCGCAGCGATGAATTCCGCCTCGTTGGCCGGGGCTTCGATGATTTCGGCGTCGATCGGATCGAGCGCCTCGCGCTCGTAGTCGTAGCCGCCGCCGGCGACCGTGAAACTCGCGCCTTTCGGCGTCAGTATCCTGAATTTGGGCATTTCCTGCTCCCGATTTGACTGGTCGGTGTTGCTTGTGACGCGGCCGTTGTCCGGCCGCTCCCTCCCGCAATTACCGGTTGCTTAATTACAAGGCA
>JAHCKB010000331.1 GCA_026125985.1 Bradyrhizobium sp. | reverse complement strand
GGAACATGACGCCAATGCGCCGCTCCTTCCGCCAAACGACATGGCAACCCCGCCGGATGCGATCCGATTCGATCACCACGGTGAATTTGTGAGGAATGCCGACGGGGCTCTCGACTTCCAACGCCGCGCCGGTTTTTGAAAGGTTGCGAACGGTGCAATCGATCACACCACCATCAAATGCTATTTTCCCCGCTTTGAAAACGCGATGTCGCGATGCAGTCCGCTTATCGTTCATTTGACATGCCAAACAGTTTCAGATCGAAGACGGGACGTCGATTTTTAAAAGCGTTGCCGTAGATTCTTAGCGATCGACCAGCCAAAAAGATGCTCCCCCCCAAACGGTCAGGCGTGCGCCAATTGTGCGGCCCCCCGGGCGATGCAACGACCAATACGGCTATCGCGGCTACCACGGCAGCGCCAACAATATCCAATGGATAGTGAGCGCCGAGAAAGATTCGAGCCCAGCCCACCGAGACGCCCAGAACCACAGCCAGAGATCCAAACTGACGACCTGGCCTGGATGTGGATATCAAGAGTGCGAAGCCCAGTGCGAATAACAGGGTGCCGTGATCGCTTGGAAAGGAACTGTCCGGAGTGTGATTGAGATAGTTGCGGATTGGCAGAACCGTGAAGGGACGAGGATGCATCCATACGGACGAGACGATGACCGCCGTCGTCAACGCCAGAAGCGACGAAAAGCCGGCATCGACGGCAGCCCGCCGCTCGGCGTGCGCCCCAAAATCCAGAGGAGGACGAGCAGGGCACGGACCGAGATACACAGCAGATTGAGCCCACAACATTGCGAAGGTGAGGCTCCCTCCTGCAAGCGTTGACGCTGCCGCGATTGCGTCGAAAAGGCGATCGGTCAACGCTTCGAACATCACGGAGAATTCCAATAGCGATCCATCAGCAAGGATGGACTTACTGGCCCAAAGTAGTCGCGAAGACTTAGGAGGGAATGAGGAAGCCTGGCCCGGTGACCCGCGCGATCATGCCCGATCGATCGGTCCGGTTTTCGACCGTCACGACCCATCCGTGACGCCTGGCGATCGCGTGCACGATCGCAAGCTCCAATCCGCTGCCATCGATTTCAGCCGGAGCCGCCCGAAAAGATCGATCGAAAAGGCGAGGCAAATCGCTCTCCGCCACCCCGTAGTCGGAATCCACAAACTCCACAACGGCGTTGCCATGCGCAAATCGCACCGAGACGTCGATCATCCCGCCGCGCGGAGTGTAGCGGACTGCGTTGTTCAGAAGGTTTCCAAAAAGAATCTTCAGTCGCTCGGCGCGCCCGAGATTTCAACGGGATCCCGCGCAACGATGCCTAGATCGATCTCCTTGCCGGTCGCGATCGCCATCTGGTCGGCCACGCATTCGGTTATGAGGCCCGACAAGCTGATCCGTGCCCAATGCTCCAGCCCGACAGGTGCTTCGAACCTCGCCATCCGGAGAAGTTGTTCCAGCAGGACCGAGGCGCGGCGGATCCCGTTGCCCAATTCCAAAGCTGCCTGCCCGGTTTTGCCAACGGGGGCATCGTTCCACAAGTTCTCGATCTGAAGCTGTAGTGCCGTCAGGGGCGTCCGCAATTCATGGGCGGCATCGGAAACGAAGCGCCGCTGTTGATCGAGCGCGATTTGCAAACGCCCAATCAAAATATTCATCGCGTCAACCAGGGGCCTCACCTCCCTCGGCACTCCCTCGACGGAGAGAGGTTCCTTGCTATCGCCGCCGCGATCGGCGATCGCCTGCGCAAGCTGCGCCAACTTCCCATTACGCCGCCAAGCGACTAGCCAATAACGAGCCAGGTCAACGGAATAACGGTCAGGATCGGCGCGGCCGCGGGCGATCGCAGCGCTCTCGGCGAGCTCCTGTCGAACGACCATGCGCTGTGCGACCTGCACGGTACGTCGGGCATCGCCCAATGTAGACTCGCCACTCTTCGCCGCTTGCCGAAATTGTCGCAAAGCCCGGACTTGCCTGAAGAGGCACCTCTATTCCGCCGGAAGAATTTCTGATCTTCTTTGCCGGAGCGTCCCATATCTGAATAGCGAAGTCGTCCTCCGGATCGTAGACTGCCGGGGGTGCCGCGTCGGCGACCAATCCCTGGCCGGCGTTGAGTGCGATCTGACGTAGCTGGCTGTCGAGGAAGCCTGCGGCCTCGTTTCGCGCCAGTTGATACGAAATCACGACTGCTAATATCCCCACGACTGTCAGGAGCGAGGTCATCCACACAAGCGCAGTGTTTCGTAAGGAGTTCATGGCGAGGTCTTGATGATCATCCCCCCGGACATTCTGGATGATGTCTTTGTCAAATTTTTTGCGGACCGAGTGGATCAAGACATCGACCGCATTGCTTTCCGCTTCCTCGCCCCAGCCGTAGAGCCGCTTCTCGATCTGTTCGCGAGACAGGATAGCGCCGGGTCTGTCCATCAGAGCTCGCATCAGCGCGAATTCGCGAGCGGGAAGCAGGACGTGGTTGCCTCGGAAGGCCACTTCATGAGTCTCCATATCTAATGTAATCCCACCTGCTTCGAGCACCGATCTGGCGGAACCGCTTTGCCTTCGCATGACGGCGCGCATTCGTGCGACGAGTTCGCGTACTTCAAATGGTTTGGTGATATAGTCGTCGGCTCCCAGGTCCAGACCAGCGATCCTGTTGTCCAGGTCGTCGCGAGCCGTCAGCACGACGACAGGAATTTTGTTTCCGGCCGCTCGCGCGGTCCTGAGAACATCCAGTCCTGATTTGCCAGGCAGCCCCAGATCCAGCAGCACCAGCGCGTGGCCTCCGACGGCCAATGCTTCTTCGCCCTCAATGTCGCTCGTTGTCCAATCAACGGACATGCCTTGATCGCGCAACGCACGGACCAGGCTTTTGCCGATCATCGGGTCGTCCTCAATTAGCAGAATTCGCATATGCTGCTTCCGTCAAACGACAAACCGTCGATAGCGATTAGAGGCATCTGATTGCTGTCAATCAAGCTGGAGATGCGTCCGCGACCAATCTCGCGAACAAACCCTGTGTCACACGGCACCCGCCACCAGGCTTTGGACGATTTCCGTCCTTGATCGCCGCTTAAATGCCGCGGCGGCTATCGCCCGAGCGTCTTCACCCGTGCTGACGAGGGTGGCGGGTATGCTCACTTCACGCCGACACTAGGCGGCTCCGATAAGAATGCCGACCGCAAGCACAATCGCGCCTCCGAGCACAATCTGGAAAACGGCTTGGAGGAACGGCGTGTCCATGTATCGGGCCCGGATGTATGCGATCGCCCAAAGCTCGAAGAATACGACGACACCGGCGATGGCGGTTGCGATCCAAAACGCGTTCTGCCAGGAGTCGGGAACGAGATAGGGGATCGTGTGACCCAGTCCTCCCAGCGTCGTCATTAGCCCGCAGATCCCCCCGCGCAACCATGGCGAGCCGCGCCCGGTCAATGAGCCGTCGTCCGACAGCGCTTCCGCAAAGCCCATGCTGATACCGGCTCCGATTGATGCCGCCAAACCTACCAGGAACGTCTGCCAGTTGTGATGGGTGGCGAAGGCTGCAGCGAAAAGCGGCGCCAAAGTCGAGACCGAACCATCCATCAGACCGGCGAGGCCGGGCTGCACATATTGAAGGACGAACATGCGTTTGCGTGTCCTGTCCTCCTCCTCGCGGACATTCGGCGTGAGAATCTTGTCGGTAAGCTTTGCCGCCAGGCTTACGTGGCTTTTCTCGATTTCCGCCAGGTCCCCCAAGAGCTTTCGGACTCCCACGTTGGTAGCCTGCTCCGCTGCCTTGGAATAGAAGCGCTGCGCTTCGAACTCCATGATCTCCGCCTCCTTGCGGACGACGTCGAGCGACAAGTTCTTCGTCAACCAAACCGGACGGCGTCTCAGGAAGCCTTTCACGTCGGTGCGCCGAATAGGGGGCAGATTCGGCCCAAAGCTCTTTTCGTACATTTCGAGCAGCAGATGACGATGGCCTTTTTCCTCCTCTGCCATCACCTCGAACAGCTTGGCAGACTCCGGATAGCGCTCGCTGAGATCTTCGGCGAAGCTCATATAAATGCGGCTGTCCTCTTCTTCGCCGGAAATGGCGACGGCCAAAACTTCGCGCTCAGACAGATCGGAAAATTTCTTCACGACGCACCCATTTTTTCTATTTAGAATGATTCTAAATCGTGTATAGGGGGTACGCCGCTGCGATCAATCCCTCTTTTCAGCGTTACGGCACGCCGTCTTCGCGGATCTGCATAAACCAATGCAACCCCTGATGCGGCCAAAAATCGACTCCAACGAACAATCATAGGAACAGAGTATGGCCACCGAACAATATCATGAGCCCGCTGCCGAACTCTCCTCGGAGATACGCACCTTTGCGCGGATGATCACCGGGCTGGTCGAAGAAGCCGAGGCAATCGGCTGGTATGAGCAGCGAATTTCACTTGAGAAGGACAAGGAAGCCCGTGCGATCATGGAAAATGCTCAAAAGGAGGAGTTCAAGCATTTCGGCATGGACCTGGAATTTCTACTTCGACGCAAGAAGGAGTGGCGAGAGATTCTCAAGGGCATTCTGTTCACCGACGGGGATATCGTCGAAGCGGCGGAGAAGGCCGAGAAGAAGGCAGACTGAGACTGCGATCCATTCCTTCTCATTGAGACTTAGATTGCCGAATGACAAAACAACTCAGCTACGGAAATACCGCCAAGGTCTTCCATTGGATGATCGTGGCGCTCCTCCTGGTCCAGTTCCCGATCGGTTGGCTGATGCCCGACATTCGGCGGGGCGCGACGCCCGGAAAAGCCATGACTTTGCACATCTCGATCGGGCTTATCATCCTGATGCTGATCGTCTTGCGCTTTGTATGGCGTCTGTTCCACCCTGTCGCACCGGCGGATACGCTGCCGCGCTGGCAGCGTCTCATGTCAGAGAACGTTCATTGGCTTCTCTATGGATTGGTCTTTACAACCACCGTGACAGGCTGGTTCTTTGCATCGTTTAGGGGCTGGCAGATATCATTCTTTTTCGCTGTGCCGC
>JAHCKB010000330.1 GCA_026125985.1 Bradyrhizobium sp. | reverse complement strand
GGGTTCTCGGCCTCCAGGAACAGGAGCTGCGCGACGGTCAGCGTGGACATGCCGTCCTCGACCGGACCGGTCACGAAGATGATGCGCTCCTTCAAAAGGCGCGAGAAAATGTCGTAGGCGCGTTCGCCGCGATTGGTCTGCTCGACGACCATCGGCACGAGGTTCATGTAGGTTTCAACGGGATCGCGCATGAGTCACCTTGAGTGATGCGAGGTAAGACGGACTGTTCGCTCAGATATGGGCCGCAGTCCCGGCCGGCAAGGCCGGGCACCGGCCCTGCACAAGCCGGTAGTTCAAGCTGATTCGGAACCGCCGGCCTAGCGGCGGACGACGCCGTCGGGCCGGATTCGCCGTTCATCCTTAATACCGGGCTTCGGTTCTGACTGAATCAGGACCGAAGCGCCAGATTCTTGATTCTGACGCGTTTTCTTCACGCGAGCCGGTACCCACTTCGCTCGATAGCGCGCTGGCTACGGCAATCAGGCGGCAGTCTTCTCGCCGTCTTCATCTTCCTTGAACAGCTCCTCGCGGGTGACCTTCTTCTCGGTCACATTGGCGAGTTCGAGCAGGAAGTCGACCACCTTGTCCTCATAGATCGGTGCACGAAGCTGGGCGAGCGCATTGGCATTGTTGCGGTAATAGTCCCACACTTCCTTCTCGCGGCCGGGCATCGAGCGCGCGCGCTCGATCACGGCGCGGCTGACCTCGTCGTCGGTGACGGTGATCTTGTTCTTCTCGCCGATTTCGGAGAGCACGAGCCCGAGGCGGACGCGGCGGTCGGCGATCTTCTGGTATTCCTCTTTGGCCGCCTCCTCGGTGGTGTTCTCGTCGGCGAAGGTCTTGCCGCCCGACTCCATCTCGGCCTTGATCGAGTTCCACATCAGATTGAACTCTTCGGCGACCAGCGAGGGCGGCGCCTCGAACTTGTGGCTCTCGTCGAGCCGGTCGAGCAGCGTGCGCTTGACGCGCTGGCGGATAGCGCCCGCAAACTCCGCCTGCAGCCGCTCGCGCGCGGCTTCCTTCAACTTGTCAAGCGATTCCAGCCCCAGAGATTTGGCGAACTCGTCGTCGATCACGGGCTCGCCGGGCACCTCGATCGCGGAGGCGGTGGTCTCGAACTCGGCGGGCTGGCCGGCGAGTTTCTCGCTCGCATAGTTTTTCGGGAAGGACACCTTGACCGTGCGGGTCTCGCCGACACCGATGCCGACCATCTGATCCTCGAAGCCGGGGATGAACTGACCGGAGCCGATCACAAGCTGGATGCCCTCGCCCGTACCACCGTCAAAGGCCTCGCCGTTGATGGTGCCCTTGAAGCTGATGGTGACGCGGTCGCCTGTCTCGGCCTTGGCGCCTTCGGCCTTCGCCGAATACGGGCGGCTCTGTTCGGCAATGCGCTTGATCGCATCGTCGACGTCGGACTCGAGAACATCGACCACCGGCTTTTCGACGTTGAAGCTCTTGAAGTCGGCCAGCGTGATCGGCGGCACCACCTCGATCGCCACCGTGTAGGTGAGGTCGGTCTTGCCGGAGAGGATCTCCTCGACCTCCTTCTCCTCGGTCGGCATCGTCACCTTCGGCTCGCTGGCCAGGCGGAAACCGCGCTCGGTGAAGATCTTGGTGTTGGTGTCGCGAATGGTCTCGTCGATGGTCTCGGCCATCACCGAACGCCCATAGAGCTTCTTCAGATGCGCCACCGGCACCTTGCCGGGACGGAAGCCATTGAGGCGCACCTTGTCCTTGAGATCGACGAGGCGAGCATCCGCCTTGGCGTCGAGATCGGTCGCGGGAACGCTGACCTTGAATTCGTGCTTCAGTCCCTCGGAAAGGGTTTCGGTGACCTGCATGGCGTCGTCTTCTTCCGCGTTCGTCCGGCCCTTCGGGCCGGAGATTGTCAAAATGTTCGGCGTCCGGCCGGATGGCCTCTCGCCAGTGGTTCGGCGAACCCCGATCCCAAGCGGGACAAGGATCCGAAAATCGTCGGGCAAACGCCTGAAAGCGCTTGGTGCGGGCGGAGGGACTCGAACCCCCACAACTTTCGTCACTGGAACCTAAATCCAGCGCGTCTACCAGTTCCGCCACGCCCGCGTGAAGTGCATCATAGGGCCGCGATGCCGCGGGCGGCGGCTTATAGCATGAGGTCGCGCCTTCGCAGCAAAAAAATGGCCCATCCCGGCCGCTTTGGGTCAACCCGCCGCAACTGGACATCCGGCTTCAAAAATGGTGCGGATCGGCTTGATGGAAAGGCAGATTTTGCGGATCAACCGTCGCGACCTGATGGCGGGGATGGGAGCTGCCTCGTTCGGGTTGCTGCTCCCCGCCGGCAGCCCTGCACAGGGACAGCCAAATACGACCATCCGGGCTCGCCGGGGCGCGCTTGCCCTGCGTACCGGAAGCCCGGAAACGCCGGTCTGGATGCTCGACTCCCCCGAACTGCGCTTCCGCCGCGGCGAAAACCTGCAGGTCGAGTTCGCCAATGACCTGACGGTACCTGTGGGCCTCGATTGGCGTGGCATCGGCGGGGTTCCCGCCATCGAGCCGCTGATCGGCCGCCGGCTGCTGGCCGCCACGGGCTGGGAAAAGCTCCGGATTCCATTGCGCCAGGCCGGGACCTTTCTGTGCGACATGAGCGTACTGGCGGTGCATGACGCGTTGCCGGCGCGAGGCCGGCCCATGGTGGTCGCCGAAAGCGAATCCCTCGGCGTCGATCGCGACGAGGCACTTCTGGTCGAGGAATGGCGCCTGCGCGCCGATGGCAGCGCGGCTGTACCAGGCACGGACCCCGGCGAGGCCACGGTCTTCTTCACCCTCAACGGCAAACCCTCGCTGGATGTCCAGGCCCGGTCCAACGAGCGATTGAGGCTCCGCTTCGTCAACGGAAGCCGGCGCAGCATCATCGCGTTGAAGCTGGAGTCGGTCGGCGTCACGGTCATGGCGATCGACAGCCAGCCGTCCGAGCCATTCCCGGCCCGCAACGGCGCGCTGGTGCTGGCGCCGGGCGGCCGGGTCGATGCCTTCGTCGACGTGACGGCGCCGCCGGGCTCGAACCTCAAGATCCTGCTGCACGAGGGACGGCAGGCCCGGACCATCGGTTTCATCATCGTGTCGCGCGAGCCGCCCGCACGGGCGGCACCTCTGCCGCCTCCTCCGCCGCTGCCGTCCAACGGATTGCCGGAGCGACTGGATCTCAGGAAGGCGCTACGCGCCGATCTCGCATTGAGCGGATCGGAATGGACCGAGACCGCTGCTATCGCCATTTCGCTGCAGCCGGCCTTTCGCGCCAAGGCGGGCCGCGTCGTCGTGCTGGCGCTGACCAATCGCACCGAGGCCGCAACTGTCTTTCGCCTGCATGGCCACCATTTCCGCCTGCTCGATCGGCTCGACGACGGCTGGAAGCCGTTCTGGCTCGACACGCTCGCCGTCGAGCCCGGCCAGACCCAGCGCATCGCCTTTGCGGCCGAACATGCCGGGCACTGGCTCATCGAATCCGTGACAACCGATTGGGCTGCGCCGCGGCTTGTGCGATGGTATGCCGTCGAGTGAGGCGTCTTCGAACGAAGCGGGCACCACACCGGCTCGCGTGAAGAAAAAGAACCCGAGGAAACGAACCAGATGAGCAAATCGACTCCCGCGATCCGCAGCGTCAAGGCAAGAGCCGTCGTGGTGCCGCTCAGGCGCCCGTTGGGGAATGCGTTCGGCGTGTTCACGACCGGACCGCTGGTCCTGATCGACGTCGAGACCGACCAGGGTGTCACCGGCCGCGCCTACATCTTCGCCTACGCCACGCTGACGCAGAAGCCGCTGGTGCATCTGGTCGAGGAGATCGGCCGCGAGTTGGTCGGCAAGCCGATCGTGCCGTTCGATCTGATGGCGGCGATGGACGCCAAGTTCCGCCTGCTCGGCTGGCAGGGGCTGGTCGGCATGGCCGTATCCGGCCTCGACATGGCCTTTTGGGACGCGCTTGGGCAATGCGCCGGCAAGACCGTCGCCGAACTGCTCGGCGGATCGCCGAAGCCGGTCAAGGCTTACGACAGCTATGGCGTCGTCGATCCCGTCAAGGACGAGAAGGATCTGCGCCGCTCGCTCGAGCAGGGCTTTCGCGGCATCAAGATCAAGGGTGGCGACGGCGACGCTGCGAAGGACGAGCGCGTGGTCTCGGGCGTGCGCGCCCTGCTCGGCCCCGACATCGCGCTGATGATCGACTTCAACCAGTCGCTCGATCCGGCGGAAGCCACGCGCCGCATCGAACGGCTCGCACCCTACGACCTCACCTGGATCGAGGAGCCGGTGCCGCAGGAGAACCTGCTCGGCCACGCCAAGGTGCGCGCGACCTCGCCGACGCCGATTCAGTCCGGCGAGAACTGGTGGTTTCCGCAAGGGTTCGCCGAGGCGATCGCCGCCGGCGCCTGCGACTTCATCATGCCCGATCTGATGAAGTGCGGTGGCGTCACGGGGTGGATGCGCATCGCCGGGCAAGCCGAGGCCGCATCGATCCCGCAGTCGAGCCACCTGTTTGCCGAAGCCAGCGCTCATGTGCTGGCGGTGACGCCGACGGCGCACTGGCTGGAATTTCTGGATTTTGCGGGCGCGATCCTCGCAGACCCCGCAAAGATCGTCGACGGCACGCTCACCGCGCGCGGACCGGGTCTCGGGCTGGAATGGGACGAGGCGGCGGTGAAGAAGTATCTCGTCTAAATCGCTTCGTTTCGAAACGCCCTAATATTCGATCCCGAACTCGTCATAGAGCCGGCGGAACACTGCCGGCATCACCTCCGGCAAGTCCTCGGCAATCAGGCCGGGCCCCGCCTCGCGAGCGCCCTCACCATGCATCCACACGCCGATGCTGGCGGCTTCGAAGGCTGGCACGCCTTGGGCCAGCATCGCGACGATGATGCCGGCGAGCACGTCGCCGGCGCCGGCCGTGGCGAGCCATGGCGGCGCGTTGGAGGCGATCGTCGCGCGACCGTCGGGTGAGGCCACCACCGTATCGGCGCCCTTCAACAGCACCACGGCACCGGAGCGCTGCGCGGCA
>JAHCKB010000033.1 GCA_026125985.1 Bradyrhizobium sp. | reverse complement strand
GACTTCTGGCGACTCAGATAACTCAGCGCAAAAACAGAGCAGAATCCGCTTGCGTACGAGAGCAAACAGCGGCGCCGGCCACTATCCGATCAGGCAGCTATGATCCAGTGGCCATTCGAGATCATGCGTTGCTGGCTGACGTTGCTGGCTGACCAAAAAGCCACTTCGCACGGTCCGGTTCGAGCCTGGACGTGACTTGCCCACGAAAACAGGATCCATTTCGTTCCAAGCCCCCAAGTGCGCCACAGCCGACGTTATTCAATCACCTCGTCGGCGCGAACAAGTAGCGCCGGTGGGATCGTTATTCCCAGATTCTTGGCCGTCTTGAGGTTGATTACGAGCTCGAACTTCACCGGCGCCTGAACCGGCAGTTCAGCTGGTTTTGCTCCCTTGAGAATGCGATCAACGTAGATCGCACTTCGCCGGTATAGATCTAGCGGGTCGAAGCCATAGGCCATCAACCCGCCGTCGAAAGCATAGTGGCGGAATGGATAGACGGCCGGCAATCGCAGCTCGGCTGTGGTAGTGAACAGACGGTTGCGCGCCATGCTGTTGATCGCTGTCGGCAGGACGATAAGGGCGCCGCCGGGCTCCTGCGCGAACGAAGCCAGGGCCGTTTCAAAGTCATCGCCGGGAGAACGCAGGGGAAGGACCGTCGTAGATACTGACGATCTTGCGGCTGTCTCTTCAACCGCCTTCCAGACCGCGGAGAAGCCAGGGAATGACGGATCGAGGACGCCAGCCACGCGGCGGAGCTCGGGCGATACTTCGCGGAGCAATTCCAGCCATTTTCCACCGATCTCCGGTTCAAACGTGCTGAAGCCCGTGATGTTCGCCCCCGGACGCGCCAGACTCTCAACAAATCCTGCGCCCACCGGATCGGTGACGACAACAAAAACGATCGGAATGGCGTTCGTCGCCTTCCGCAAGGCTGCGGTTGGCGGAGTGCCGTTGGCCAAGACCAGATCGGGTTTCAACTCCAGCAACTCCGTCGCCGCTGCCTGCGCGCGCGCCGGAACGCCTCCTCCCCAACGATAGTCAATATGAAGATTGCGACCGTCGACCCACCCCAGTGCAGCCATTTGGCCAAGAAAGGCGTCAATTCGTGCTTGTCCTTCGGCGTCCCGTTCGGCCTGAACCATCAGCAGTCCGATGCGGCGCGGTCGGGTCGCTTGCTGAGCGCTAAGTCGCGCGGGAAGAGCTGCGATGCCGGCCAACCCTGCTACAAATTTTCGACGCTCCAAACCCATGTGCAGCTCCCCTGCCCCTACGCCAGCAAGTTTCCCAACACGTTGATCAAGTCAAACCCGGCATACGGGCCGGAGTCTAGAGCATTCAACACGGGCCGACCTCGGGATATGCCGCATGCGCGGTTTCGGCTAACTATAGGTGCTTGTCCTTCGCGGCTCCGCGATGGTCGGAGTCTGGACGTTCCTGGCGAGTTGATATCCGCCGTGGGCTAACACCGACATATGACCATACTGCAGAAGTGCGAGAAGGCCCCCGCGCTGAAGGACAATCACAACCAGATATTCGAAGCGGACTGAGTAACACCGCGGCTGGCTATTCCAACTGTATGCGAACGCCTCTAGCGCCGTTGAGCAGGCGCCTGAGGTGAAAGCCGGCCAGCGCGTCGTCCGCATGCACGCCCACCAGCGCGGCAAAAGCCGGCATGGCGCCGGCGTCGCCCGCCTCCAGCTTGGCAAAGGCTTCCAGATATTGCGCGGTCGTGGGCTCGGAAGCAGCGTCCGTCAACGGCTCATAGGCTCGCAGCGGTTCGCTCCGTCCGCGCAGGACGAGATCGCCGACCGGCCGGCCCCTGAATCCCGCCGCCGCACTAGCCACGGCGGCGCTGACGCAGATACGGGTGCCCAAGAACTTGTTGGCGGCCTCCAGCCGGGACGCAGTGTTGATGGTGTCGCCGTAGGCTGTGTAATCGAAAAAGCGGTTGCCGCCGAAATTGCCTACCAGCACCGGGCCGGTATGAACGCCGATGCGCGTATTGCCGAAGTTGACGTTGTTAGCCAGCCAGCGACCGCGGAACTGCAGCGCCCACGCGTCGAGATCCAGCGCGCACGCTACCGCCCGCGCGGCATGGTCCGGTTGGTCGCCTGGCGCGTTGAACAGGATCTGCATCCCGTCACCCATTACCTTCGCGACTGTGCCTTCGTGAGAGAACACGATCTCGGTCATGCCACCGACATACTCGTTGAGCAGCGAGCTCAGCACGTCCGGCTCCGCCGTCTCCGCCAGTGAGGTGAATCCGGTGACGTCGGTGAAGATCGCCGCCACCTCGCGGCGATGCACTTCCATCGCATCACCGCCGCTGTTTGCCAGCCGGCTAGCCAATTGCGGCGAGAAATAGCGCGACAGTGAAGCGTGCGCCCGTTCAGCCTCCATCTGGCGGCGTCGCACCTCGCGAAGCATCTCGACATGGCGGATCGTCTTGTCGATGGTGGCTTCGAGGTCCCCGAAATCGATCGGCTTTGTCAGGAAATCGAACGCGCCGCGGTTCATCGCGGTGCGAATATTGCTCATGTCGCCATAGGCCGAAACGATGATGGTTGACTTCTTGTCGTCCGCCTCCTGCAGCTTGGCAAGCAGTGAAAGTCCGTCCATCCGTGGCATGTTGATGTCCGAAACCACCAGATCGACGCCCGGATTGGCTTCTATCTTCTGTAACGCCTCAACGCCATCTTGGGCGAACATGAAATTGACCGTACCCTCACGGATCTGATGCCGGAACTTCTGCAGTACCAGCGCCTCGAGATCGGGCTCGTCATCGACGACAAGGATAGTCGCCGTCATACGGCATTTCCGAGTCGGGAATCGATCTCCTGCCGCAGGGCCGAGAAGTCGATCGGTTTCGTCATTAGGCCCTCGGCACCGCGCTCGATCGCCCTTCTGCGCGTCTCGGGATCGCCATAGGCGGTGATCATGATGATCGGAACGTCTGGCCGTTCGGCGCGCATGCTGGGCAGCATGTCGAGCCCGCTCATGCCGGGCATGTTGATGTCCGAAAGGATCAGAACCAGTGAGGGATCGCGCAGTTGAACCGCCCGCTTCAGCGCCGCAGGCGCCGACGGCGCAAACTCCATCAGGAAACGTCCGCTGCGCAACTCGCGCCGGAACTGCTGGCGAAACAGCGGCTCGACGTCAGGCTCGTCGTCGACAACGAGGATGTAGGCGCTCAATTGCTGCCTCCGGCCCTTGTCCGCGCCGCACCGTTTCGCGGCAGCGTTATGATGAACTCAGTGTAGGAGCCCGGCTCAGTCGCAACCTCGATCCTGCCGCCGTGCTGCTTCACCACGATGTCGTGGCTCATGGAAAGGCCAAGCCCGGTACCTTGTCCAGCCGGCTTGGTCGTGAAGAATGGGTTGAATATCTTTTCCCTTACCTCGGGCGGGATGCCGGTGCCATTGTCGCGAATGCGGATTTCTACACTGCTGCCGAGATTTTTCGTGGCCGCGCTCAGTGTCGGCTCGAACTCGCTGCCGGCCGTTTCCATGCGCTTCGACGCGGCATAGAAACCGTTGGAGATGAGGTTGAGGAACACGCGGGTGATTTCCTGCGGATAGACGTCGATTGTGCCGGCCGCAGGATCGAAGTCGCGCTTGAGCGTGATGTTAAAACCCGACTTTTCCGCCCGCGCTCCGTGATAGGCGAGATTCAGACTTTCCTCCACGATAGCGTTGATGTCTGCCGAACGATGCTCGCCCGACCCCTCACGCGAATGCAGCAGCATGTTCTTGACGATAGAGTCTGCGCGCTTGCCGTGCTGGACGACCTTTTCGAGATTGCCCTTCAGCATGTGCGTGAGCTCGTCGAGTTCCTCGCGTGTTTTTCCATCGATCTTCATCGAGCCAAGCAATTCGTTCAGCTCATCGATGAGCTCCGTCGATAGCGAAGAAAAATTGTTGACGAAATTCAGTGGATTCTTGATCTCATGCGCGATGCCGGCCGTGAGCTGGCCAAGTGAGGCCAGCTTCTCGGTTTGAACCAGTCGATCCTGCGCGGTGCGCAATTCATCAAGCGATTGTGACAGCTCACTGGTGCGCGTCTGCAACTCATCCAAGAGACGGGCGTTCTCGATTGCAATCACTGCCTGGTCGGCAAACGTCTGCACAAGCTCAATCTGTCGGTCAGAAAACGGTTGCGCAACCGAGCGCGTGAGGGAGAAGGAGCCGATCGGCGCTCCTTCTCTAAGCAAGGGGACGCCAAGCACCGTCCGATATTCGCCAAATTGCTTGAAGTCAGACGTATAGTCTGGGTCACAAAGAATGTCTTCGATGTGAACGGTCTTGCCTTCCAGCACCACCCGGCCAGTCGTGGTGGTGCGATCGACCACAATCGGATTCGCCTTGGCAAACTCTGCAAACTCCTTGGAGAAGCCGTGATTGGCGGCAAGACGGTACACGTCCCCGTCCCTCTGGAAAATCACCCCCCTCTCCGCGCCACACAAGCGCGCCGCCGATACAATCAGGGTGTCCAGCACCGTGTCGAGATCGAAGGCAGAACGGCTTATCACCTTTAGTACTTCGGCGGTGGCGGTTTGCTGCTCGAGCGACTCGCTCAGTTCGGCGGTGCGCCGCTCCACCTTCTTCTCCAGGTCGGCATAGGACTCCTGAAGCCTTGCGCCCATGTCGTTGAACTGATCGGCGAGGCCTTCCAGTTCGTCCCCGGTCTTGATCAAAATGCGCTGGGCGAAATCGCCGCCGCCGATGCGCTCGGCCCCTGCGCGCAGGGCCTGGATCGGGCCGACCATGCGTCTCGCCAGAAAGATTCCTGCCAGCACGGCGAACATCGAGGCTGCCAAGAGCACAACGGCGAGCCGCTGCAGCGCGGTGTAGAGCGAGGCGTAGGCCTCCTGCACGGGCAACTCGACGAACATGATCCAGCCCAGCGGTTGGATCGGCGCGGACGCCGTCAGTACCTCCTGTCCCTGGATGTTGGGCGAGCCCTGCAGCGAATCCGACACCTGCGCACCACCGCTGGCCATTGCCGCCTGCACCTGTGGCAGCTTTGACATATCAGTGTTACGCAAAACCAGGCTGATGTCGGGATGGGCGATTAACCGCCCCTGCGGACCCACGACATAGGCATGGCCGCGTTCGCCGACCCTGATCTGCGAGACCACGTCCCAGATCAGCTTCAGGTTCACTTCCGCGATGCTGACACCGGCAGCCTTGCGGGTGCCGGCCAGCGACAGCGTCATGTAGGGCTCCGACTCCCGGCGAAAATAGATCGGCCCGTAATAGACCTTGTTGGCGACAGCCTCCGTAAATTTTGGCTCTTTCGAGAGATCGAGGCCGCTGTCGATGGAATCCATGGCAAGCCGCGAAACCCGCAGACGTTCCTTGCCCGAAGAATCCACCTGCGCCAGTTCGGTGATCGCAGGCACCTGCCGCAATAACCGGAGCGCATCAAAGCGGCGGTTTTCCAGCGAGTTCGCCGACCATGGCAATTGGGTGGTCCAGCCGAGCTGGCTTTCGATTTCCTTGATGAACTGGCTGATCTTCGCCGCAGCCGCTTCGGCCTGTTCGTGCTGGATACGGATCAGCGCAGCCTTGTGCTCACGATAATAGAAGATGACCTCGAATATCCCGTTGGATAGCAGCGCGACGGCGACTACCGCGACAAACAGGGCGACATATTTGGTGAAAAGCCGGACACGAATCCTGCTTCCCGCTGCCTCAGCCGGCGCGCCCGCACCAAGCGGCTGCGCCACCAGCGGTGCCCCCTCTGAGGTCCCGGAATGGGTGGAAATGCTCATCAGCGTAAGGCTATCAAGGTTTCGAGGGCGTTGTCTCTGGCCACATTGCACCAAGTAAGCAAAAAGATGGGCCTTACTACCTTCCGGGACGGGACCATCTGTATTTCCGCCCCATTCGATGACTCGATCCGCGCGGATTAACAGGGCTGGCGGCAGCCTAAGCCCGAGCGCAGTCACCGTCTCCAGGCTCCCCTCCAGGGGAAACCGGGAGGATCAGCCACGATGTAGCCCTTCAATATCTTGTTGAGATAAACTGCCGCTACTTCATGCCAACTTGCAGGTCAGAATGGATTTTCCGGTCGGAGAATTCGGTGTATTCGGCGCTCTACTCCAGGACATGGTCCACACCCACCAGGTAACTCTCGGATATATTAAGGCCGAGTGACCTCGCCGCCCTCATGTTTACTGTCAGCTCGAAACGAGTTGGTTGTTCCACGGGTAGATCTGCGGGTCTTGCCCCACGCAGGATCCTGTCGACGAAAACGGCGGTTCGCGATAGCATTAAGCTCACATCGGGCCCATAAGACATCAATCCGCCGGCCGATGTCCACGCACCCCAGCCGCCGATCAGAGGCAATCTGTTCTCGACGGCGTATTGCACGATTCGCGACATGGAGTTCACCATCAGCGTCGAAGTCACGACATAGATGCAGTCGACATGTCCGGCCGTCGCGCGCTCAAACGCGTGCTGAAGCGCATCCGCATTATGAACAGGCAGCGAGAGCAGTTCCAAGCCCAGAGCCTGCGCTGCTCGCGATGTTTCCGCGAGCTCGTTGTCGAGATGATTTGGATTCCAAAGGAAGGCTACCTTCGAAATTCGTGGCGCCGCCTCTTTCAGCAATTGGAGACGCTTGGATCCCAATTCGTCGTGGAGAAACGTGACGCCGGTTGCGTTCCGCTCCGGCTTGTTCAAACTTGCGACCAAACCCAGGCGAACGGGATCGGCACTAACCGAAAAAACGATAGGCAACGATCTCGTTGCGTCCCGTATATGGGGCGCCATATCGCCGCCGAATGCCATCATAACATCGGGTTTCGAAGCAACGAGCTCATCAGCTAATGCCCGCAGCCTGCCTGCGTCGTTCTCGGCATAACGAAAGTCATACTGGATCGTCTTGTTCTCCACGTAGCCCAGCGTATTCATTGCACCGAGGAATGGCTTCAGTGCCTCATCGTCCATTTTCGTTCCAAATCGAAGCATCCCCAGCCGGGGAAGCCCCGCCCGGCTTTGGGCGCGGGCGAGCGCATTCCAAAGGAGCGAAATGCCGCCTCCTGCAACAAGATCGCGCCGTTTCATGACGTGCTCCTGACGTTTGCCACCCGTCGACCGTCCGCTCGAGGGTTACGGATGAGTGGCAGAATCCATCACCGGCCGCAATCAACAACCTGTCATCGACGCTGCCACGATGGAGGCGATCTAACCAACTCTTGCTTGGTCGCCCAACGCTACAAGGGCGGAACGGCTATGTTGCGACGAGAGTGGTGCTATAAGTGCATTTCTGGAGGATCGATGCGACGGCGGGAATTTCTTGCAGTTTTAAGTAGCTCGGTTCTTGGCTTTTCGCCTTTAGCACGAGCTCAGAGTTCGGGCGCAAGGCGGATCGCCGTGCTCATGGATACGCCGCAGGACCAGCGGGGCGAGCCCCGTCTTGCGGCATTTATTCAAAGCCTTTCCGACCTGGGCTGGACCCGCGGTGAAAAACTGGAGATCGAAGTGCGGTGGGGCGGCAATACGACCGCCCGCGCCCGCGCGCTCGCCGCCGAGCTTCTCTCCCTGCGTCCCGACGTCATCCTGGCGTCTGCCAGTCCGTCGACTTCGGCGCTCATCCAGTCGGGGACCGAAACGCCGGTCGTATTCGTGCTGGTTACCGATCCCGTCGGCGC
Source organism: Bradyrhizobium sp. (assembly GCA_026125985.1). GTDB lineage: Bacteria > Pseudomonadota > Alphaproteobacteria > Rhizobiales > Xanthobacteraceae > Bradyrhizobium. The sequence goes on along the minus strand of JAHCKB010000033.1, from coordinate 11,600 downwards.
CGGCTTCGTCAACAACCTGGCTCGCCCGGGCGGCAACGTAACCGGCTTCACACTGTTCGAGTACTCCATTGCCGGCAAATGGCTCGAACTGCTCAAGGAGTTATCTCCTGACCTCAGGCGCGTCGGGATCCTGCGGGACGCAGGTGTTGCGGCGGGTGCGGGGCAGTTTGGGGTGATCCAGGCCGCCGCGGGTCCAAACATCGAAGTCCACCCGATGGCCGTCGGCGATAGGCAGGAGATCGAACAGGGCTTTTTAGCATTTTCCCCGGGACCTCGTGACGGCGTCATCGTGACGGCGACGCCGCTGGCATCCATCAGTCGGGAGACAATCATTTCCCTCGCCAACCGGTTCAGGGTGCCCACTGTTTTTCCGTACCGCCATTTCGTTCTCGCCGGTGGACTGGCCTCTTATGGACCTGACCTCACCGAACCGTTCCGTCGCGCCGCGACCTACGTCAGTCGCATCCTGCAGGGAGAAAAGCCCTCGAATCTCCCGGTCCAGGCTCCTACCAATTATTCGCTGGCGATCAACATGCGAACAGCCGTTTCACTCGGCCTGAATGTGCCATCGACGATCGCGGCTCGTGCCGACGAAGTGATCGAATAGACGCGCTCGCGCTGTCCTTCTCCGTCAGCCTACAAGCATCAGTTCAGCACTCCGGATCGCCGCCTGCGAGCGTTTAAGCGGCGGCTCTTTTAGAAGCAGCACCCCGCTAGTGGCGGGAGGTTCGCTCTGCCAAGAAAAACCGGACACTCGGCCGATTAGCCGGCATGTCAGCTCCGGCCAGACTCAGAACTTACTCGAAAACCTCATCGGCGCTCGCGAGCAAGCTGGCGGGTACATCGATGCCTAGCGATCTAGCGATTCCTCGATTCAAAGCGAATTCGAATAAGGTAGGACGTTCTATCGGGATTTCGCCGGGCACGGCACCTCGAAATATTCGAGCTATCTGGTCCGCTATGCGTTTGCGCAACGCTACACGGCTCGGGCCGTATCCGATCAGACATCCGGCACGCGCCATGTCTGCCCATTCACATACCGTCGGCAGGCGGGCTTCAAGTGCGAGACTTGCCAGCAATTTGGCATCTCGGTGGAATTCCGGCGCTGCACCAATTATTAGCGCCTGGGCGGCTTGCGCCTGCATCGCGGCGAACGCTGCCGGGTAGTCAGACGGTGCTGCGACTGTGAAAGCTAGCACTTCAATACCGAGGCTTGCAGCAGCGTTCCGCACTGCAGGCTCGCTCCCCGCATTCCCTGTTTGAAGAAAGAGAGCCGCTACGCGCCGTCGGCCGGGCACCAAGTCGTGCAAGACTGATAGCCGCTTTGCCTCAAGCTCATTGGCAAGGATCACGACCCCCGTGACGTTACGCCCCGGCCGGGCATAGCTCTCGGCGAGCCCAAGGTTGATTGGGTCAGCTCCAAAATTGACAATTGGGACCGTATGTGAGGACGCGGCGGTCGCCGCCAGCGCCGCCGGGCCAATGGTGACGATAGCGTCCGGACGCGTTGTCAGCAGATCGCTTGCGATCTTTGTCATCGCACTCGGTTCGCCAACGCGCGCGTCAAAAACGAGGTTGCGGCCCTCGACGAAACCAAGCCTTGCAAGCTCTGGCAAAGTTATGTCACGCGTTAGGGTTTCAGCGAGCGGCGAATTTCCAAGTTGTCCGAGTCGAAAGATGCGGGGCGGCATTTGGGCCCATGCCGATAGTCTGCCCGAGATCAACTGCCAGGCAACCGTGCCCGAACTGAGGCCACCAAGAAAAATGCGTCGTCTCATTGATTGCCCAATCCCCTTGCGCCTAACTTCACTAAGTCAGCCAACAAATATACATGGGACCAGACATGCCCGGGTCGGGCCAGAAGGCTACATCTCAAATTCATTCGATCACCTCGTCAGCTCGTGCAAGTAACGCTGGCGGAAAAGAAAACCCGATTGATCGCGCTGTGCGAAGATTGATAGCCAGCTTGACTTGCGTCGGCTCCTCAAACGGCAGTTCAGCGACCTTGGCGCCCTTCAATATCCGATCGACGTAGAATGCCGCGCGCGGAATATTCTCGACCGTCGCAGGACCATAAGAGGCTAGGGCGCCTTGTCGGACTTCAACAGGCCAAGTATGTATTCCGGGAAGGTTGCGAACCCGACATTCGTCGACGATAGATGCGCTGAAACTCAACGTTATTGCGTCACCTTCGACAAGCACCGCCATTACCTGCTCCTCGTCGGCACGCGAAAAAACGGAAGCAATATCGGCCTCCGAAGCCAATGGCAACGACACCAGCTTGATGCCGAGCGTGTTCGCGGCCTTCAGTACTTCTGGCTCGAACAGGGCCGTCAGCGGGTTCGCCGGCACCCAAAGATAAGCAACTTTACGTAGCGCTGGCACCATGCTCTGCAACAATTCCAAGCGCTTGGCTGCGAGCGACGACGTGGAGACCGTAAAACCCGTGACGTTATGGGTCGGGCGCGCAATATTCGCCGTAAGCCCCAGCGCGATCGGATCTCCGATCACCGTCATCACAATGGGAATGGTCCTGGTAGCACCAAACAGCGCCGCACCAGCCGGCGCAGCTGACCCAACAATTACGTCAGGGTTCGTCGCTACCAAGTCGCGCGCTAGCTTTGCTAGCCGGTTCGAATTGCCTTCAGCCGCCCGTATTTCGTAAAGGATGTTGTGCCCCTCGATGCGCCCGAGCCGAGCTAATTCTCGGACAAAGTCGAGATCGCGTGGCAAGATTATGCGTCCGTTGAGGAGTATGCCGACCCGCGGGATATTCTTAGCATGAAGCGATAACGGCCATGCCGTAGCCGCGCCGCAGAGTGCCGTGATGAACTTGCGTCGCCTCATCGTCGCTCCGAGTATAGCGCCTCGCTAAAGTATACAGCACGTCCTGGACAATTCGATTAAGTTTTCTAGCTTTTCTCGCCACACGCGCCAATTTCTTTGTTTCATGGCTAGAGCCTATTGGACCTCGCACTTGCTAAGTGTTCCCCGTGTCTGCCGCCATGCACGGGGACAGTCATTGTGATCAGAGGTCCATTGCAGGGAAATCTCCACCCACAGATCGCGAAATGGGACGTCCATCTCGGTCGCTCTAACGCATAGCTTTTTCGTCAATTCGCTGATCGCATCACCATCCAGGTGCAGGAATGCCGATCGATAGACCTTTCTACTTTCATAAAAACGATAGATCTCCGCAAGAACCGATCGAACGCGACGCACGGCGTTGCGACAATCCCAACCGCGCGGCAATTCAGGGACACCCTCCCCAGCTCGGGGCTGCGCAAGCAGAAAATGGCCAATGGAGATGGCTTCGGGAGCCCAATCCAGTGACAGGATGCGCCGCATCTGCTCGACGGTCGTCGCGTGCGAGCCGGAGACGGTCAAGCTCAATTCCAGCAGGCGACTCGGTAACCCGTTTGCCTCCGCGACCAAGAGGTCAATTGCGCGTTCATCCATTGAAAGAGAGCTGGCCCCCAAAAACCGTTTGCCGAGGCTCTTGGCACTTTCTTCATCTAAGCGACCAAGCCGATAGATGTCGCACCGGGATTTGCCGGTGTCACTCATGGCCCTGATATTCGTGACGGTGAAAATGAATCGCGTGAGATCAGAGCGAGTTTCAAGCGTCTTTAGGCACATATCGACCAGGGCCTGCGACTTGTCAGGGTTGGCGATCAGCACCATTCTATGACGGGAAAAGGATGCATACTGCAAATTCTTCAGGAGATTTTGTCTGACATAGTCCGCCGCATGCGGGGAAGCCGCGTCGAACTCGATGTAATCAAGCACCTCGCCAGCATCGAACCGTTGACACGGCTCGCAGGATCCGCACGGCGCCGAATTCACGGCTGGATCGCCTTCACATAGCAGCCCTTTCGCATAGAGGCGCCCGAGCGTCTTCTTTCCTACGCCTTCCGGTCCGTACAGAATAATCGGGGTGCTTTCGTTGCGCTGGAGCCGACGGCGGAGTCTCTCGACCGTCACCTGATGACCAATTACGTCGGCGAAGGACTGGGGTTTACGATGCCGAACTGGATCGCGCTGCACCGGCGGTTGAACCAACAGGCTATTCGAAGTTTCCCCAGGAGCTACTCTACCGGTCAAGGTTTTCCGGAGAGATTCTACCCAATTCGACGTCCCTGTCGGACTGAGCCTTAACTCGGCCGAGAGTAACTGTACCAATTTGCCTTGCGCGGTGCGTTCGTCTTCGGCCTCGTCGCGAACGCGCAGAACAGCTTCTTCCAGCTCTGACCACAATCCGGAGAGTGGGTCGCCGCCGTGCTCCCCCGGCAAGCGTCGCAGGAACTCTCTCCCCATCTGATCGATCGTGACCAGACTAAGGTCAGCAACTGGCCTCCGCCTGGCCCCCTGCAGTTCGATGCGGAAAAGCCGCGGCGTGAACGCCAGTACAATCGCCGCCCACAGCCAAAAATTGACCCTAGGGGTGCCACCTCCGGGCATGGCGCAATGCCTGCGGAAACCGGTGCGGATTCGTCGTGTAGGCTGAGAGCCAACTCCCGGCTTGAAAAGGGTTTGCGCGTGCCGAGCCAACTCGTCGGCAATTTCACGGCCCGTGCGCCCGCTGGGAAACCGGACCGCAAGACCATGGAGAAGTTCAGGTAGTTGGGACGGATCTGCACGTTCGACCAAGCCGCGCAGAGGCTGCATGATCCTGTTTGGACCGAGCTGCTGTTTACAGGCCGCTTTGCTCCGAAGAAACTCGCCGGTCTTGGGTTCGACATGCAGCAGAACGGTCCGGTCGAACTCCTGCTTGAAGCTGGGTAAATCGAGACGTTTGTGTTCCGCGATGAAATCGTCAAAATGACTTCGAAATTCGCGCACGGCCAATAAATCGGGATTTCGGACGAACTCGCTCTGCCGCACCAGATATTCCAATATCGGCGTGACAGTCGAGGTTGTCACCTCCGGCTCCTCAACGATCACACAGGATCGTGCGGCAATCGACCAAGCGGCCTCCTTCAACATGGGATGCCCCTCCTCAACGAAGAGGATTGCGACCTCGGCATGCTCGTGGCTCAAAGCCTGCAGGGCCGAGATTTCATTTGGACCCGACCGACCAGTTGAGGGTGCCTGCAGATCGCAGAGCGCCATACTCGGGAATAGACCTCCTCCCACGCAATAGGATGGCAACTCAGCGGTACTGCATTGAACCAGTTCCTTGCCTTGCTGCTCTGCGATGACACGAACAATCTTCTTCACCCGTGCCCGCAGGATACCGCTACGATATCGGTAGATCAGGGGCCGATCGAGGATCGACGGTGGGTTGATGAGGAATTCGACATCCAGCATCGGGTGATCCTAAGCCTGCCACCAGCCGCGCCATTGGCGGATGCGGCTTTCCGGCCTGCCCGCCCAGCGCGCCCCAAGCGCTTCGATCTCGACGCGCTTCCTGTCCTCATCGCTTCCCCACAGAAGCTCGGCTTCCAAAAGTCCTTCTGCTCGCTGTCGAGCTTCCTGCTGCCGATCGATGCACTCCTCCAGCTCCCAGCCCTTCCGGATCCACGACCAAGCCTGGGCGTCAAATGCCGAGAGAAAACCCATGTGATTTTCACAAGCCGCCTCATTGGCAGAATTGGTCAAGCATCCCGCAAACTCCAAGACGGGATGCTCGACTGGTCCCGGAGTGCGGCGAAGGGATCGCTTTATCTGCAATTTGTCGAGAAGCTGACGCGCGCTTCCGGGTTCATTGTCAGGATCCTGAACAGGCGCACATAGCTCGAACACACTATCCCAATGGAACTTCAGGGCTGTCCTTCTCGGCAATCCCACACCTACCTTGGACTCAACGAGGATATCGTCCTCTGCTGCAAAACCCTCGCACCATCGAAGGAGTTCCGCCTCGAATGACGGAATTTCGGCGAGCTGGGGAATATGGGCGGCGATCCGCGCCAACACGCCATTCTCATCTCGTTCAATGACCATCACGCTGGCAAATGACGTTCTCGCCCGGCACAATTGGCCCAATTCGGCGAAAACTCGTCTAACCGTCGCAACTGCAGTCGCCTCCGTCAATCTCGCCTGATAGGAGGGATAGACGGAAAACACCACATTCAGCATTCGGCCATGTTGCTGCATGAAAAATGAGGAACGGTTGATGATCTCGCTGATGTGCCGAGGTGTCAGATAGCGGCCGCCGAATCGGTCAGGTGCCATATCGCCTGGACGACCTCTGTCCGGTGATCCCTGGGCACCCGCTGCGCTCTGCCGCAGCAGAGAACCCGAGACAGAAACAGTCCCGCCCGCTTGGAGGATCGTTTCCTGAAGGCGGTTGGTGACGAGGTCTTCGAACAGACAGAGCTGAAGTTGCAAACCCTCCTCGTCAGTCACGATCCACGCCAGCCAGAATTCCAGCATTCTGCGCCAGTAAGGCTCAAGACCAACGGGCTTGTCGATCTCGAGCCTAGAGCAGAACGCCGACACAATCTTCCTGCGCTCACTCGTAAGCGTATCGAGGAAGGCATCAATGATAATCTTCCGACCTTGAATCTCATTGTAGAAGATCGAGGTGAGGAGCGCCTGCACCGCCTTTAACTTCGAACTGAGCGGCTCATGCCATCCCTGCAAGGCAGCTATAGCTCGACCGGCATCGCCAGCACCGAGCGCGAGGAAATATTCGACCAAGGCCTCGGCATCATGAACGGCAAAGAGCCGCTTCACGGCCTCAGTCGTCACGCCCGAGCCGAGAGCGGCCACCTGGCCGAGACCATTGAGAAGGTCTCGCGGGTGCCCCTGCTTTACCCAGGCGAGCAAAACAAGCGCATCCCGATCGTAGGCGAATTTCTCCTTCTTCGCGACCGTCTCCATCAATGCCACGGCATCGGGCACACTGAGTGGACGCACCTCCAAGGGTAGCGTTCGGGACTTCAAGGCAGCCTTGAGGCTACAAGGCTCGGTGGTAGCAAAGGCAAAGACCACGCGAGGCTGCGGCTGCTCGACGACCTTCAGCAAGGCGTCCATTGCCGCCGGTTGCAGCGCATGTGCTTCGTCCAGAAACAGGACTCGCCACTTACAGTTGGCCGACTCTCGATTATGCGCCTCTACCCATGCAAGAACACCCTCCCGGTCGCCGCCTCGGCCGGGGACATCATACTCGACGAGGTAGTCCCGCTCGGGAGCCCCGCAGGATCGGCACCTGCCGCAGGGAGATCCGTTTTCGGCGAGATCCTCGCAGTTTAAGGAGCGAGCAAAAATCCGGACCAGGGTCGTCTTTCCCGCCCCGTACGCTCCCGCCAAAAGCAGGTGGGCGCCCTGCCGCAGCCGGGCCAAACTCCTCAGTTGGTCAACTGCATCTTCCTGGCCCCGGACATGCTCGAAACGCCAGGGACGATATTTGTCGGCAAGCATCGTGGTCACGCTCTCGCGTCAGCTGACGGACCTGACGACCCTGACGAAGCTGACGGACCTGACGGATCTGATGAAACAGGTGCGCCCATCTGCGCATAGACCGACGGCCGACGGCCAACGCCGTGTTGAGCGGTGGCCCCGACCGGAGCTCGCCGCTTCAAGCGGTATAGCGCGCCATACTCGGTCTTGACCTTATCCCCGAACGGAGTGTCGGCTCGCGGGAAGTAGCGCTTCATTTCGCTGGCGAAGCGCTGGGCCGACATGCCGATGCCGGTTTGCGTCTCGAACAAGTCGTGCAACTCCTGGGCCTTCAAGCCTTTCGACGTCGTGAGGTTGCGGACAGGCTCGGATTCCAGGTCCAGGCCGGTTAACCAGCTGAGCATGCCGCCTTTGCTTGCTTCACCGCCTTCATGGCGCTGAAGGTCGACACGATAGGGCAGTAGTGGGCTTGGGGCGAAGGCATCGACCGACCGCCAAAGGAGTTCGTAGTTGATGGTGTTCACCGTATCCCACACCGTGGCGTCGCCGCCCTTGGTGACCGCGCCGTTGCGGAACGGCAGCATCGCGAACCGGCGGTGGCCGGTATCGTCCTCGACCAGTTCATGGACCATCCGGTTGGAGGTGCCGATGGGAACGCCCGCCTGCCTGATCGATGCCGACAGGGATGTACCGAGCTTGCGTCGCAAGAGACTGTCCGAAGTCAGAACCTGTTTCAGCACCGGCACCATCGCGACGGGAATCTGCTCCATGTCGTCCAGCAGGATGACGGGGAAGCGGAAGATTTCTCCGCTGCGGCGGTCCGCGAGATCGGTAAACAACGCGGTATCACTGGCGAGCTCCCGCAACGGTGAAAGAAATTTCTTGACGAAGACGGTCTTGCCGGTGCCTTGCACTGTACTGAAGATAATCGGCATACAGTGATGTACGACCGATCTGCCGAGCTGCTTCTGCTTCACGCTCCAGCAGAAATGCTGCAGGACCGCGACGGCCAGATCATTCTGCATGTCAAAGAGTTCGCCGATGCGGCGCCACTGTTCTTTGGCCTGCGCCAATTCCTCTTGCTGACAGTTGTTAAGCAACGGCCGAAGGACGGTCGTGTGACGATTCTTCCGCTCGGCCCGGATAATCTGGCGCAGGGCCGCTGCAAGCTCGGCCTTCTTCAGGCGGCTACCGATATTGCGCGCGGACAGGACCATCTCATCCAGCAAGTCCGCGTCGCTGGGTGGGTCTATGGCGAGAACTTCGTCGATGTCCTCAGGCGTAATCGCCTCCATCTTGCGGCCTCGCAGGAATAGGCTTCCGTTGAAGAGCATCTCGATGCCCCGTGCATCAAGATGGTGGCGGACAAACTCCATTGCGTTCTCGACTGGGCCACTATCGTCGGCCGACAGACTGTTCGGAGCCAAAGGAGTTTCTTCATCACCATTGTCGAGGTACAACATGGCGGGGGTGGGCGGTTTTGCTCGACCATTGGAGGTCGGAAGCAAGGCGGGGATCTCTGGAATTTCGGGCATGGGGATACTCATCGCCGCCGCGGAAACCGCGGCGGCTTTCAGGATTGTTCGAATGGCTAGATCAGACCGGATGCCCGGATGAGCTGCGAGTGGTAGCCCTTCCCCGAAGCGGCCCGGCGAAACAAGGCCTCGATGCGAGGATTACTGTGGGGCACAAGACCGGAATTCAAGAGGTTGTGCGCCAGTTCCTCGGTATCATCGATTTTTTGATAGTTGGCCGCGCCTGGCCAATCATCATCCGCCCATTCGAACGCAACAGTCTCCGCCGGGTCGGCATCCAGAACGAATACTTCGGAGGCTACGCTAGTAGTGAGCGTTATCGCTTGGGACGGGTTTTCCGAGTTCGAGGGGACGCCTGCGGTTGTACCCGGTTGTATTTCGGCTGCGGCCTGCGGATGGGCAGCCGAGGAAATTAAGCTAGAAGGAGAATGGGGTTGAGAGGCGCCATTCTGGGGAGCATCATCCCCAAACCAGGTTACTTCATTGATTTCATTGGAGATATCAAACGACTGGGCCATGAGGCCTCCTATGCTAGGGGCCTCGTCACGTCATGCGATGAGCACCCTTACAATATAGGCTGCTGGAGCCCCAGATTTCGGGCATTTGCCTCCAGGCTCACCAAGTCGTGATCAATCGACCAATCGCCTGGCTCGCCCACAGGTTGCAAGCGATTCGCGATCTGCTGGCGTTTTTCGGATGCGCCATCTGGGCGCTGAGGGGCGGCAGGCTCATCCTTCAAACGCTCGCATCACGTTGCGGAAATCGAATCCAGATTCTTCGAAGACCATTTTCAAGCATCGCCAATCAGGCGACGCGCATAGCAGCCCCCAATGGGCCCCGCTCTTCTGGCTAACCAAGCCGTGAGGGACAAGCGGTGAAAAGATCGAAAGGCATCGACACAAGCAGACAGCTCAAACGCTGAATGCAGGAGTGGGCTCCGGTGACTCCCGACCCACAGTAGTCGCGCAATTGACGGATGTGTTGCGCGATAGCCCCGCCAGATGAAGCGGCGCGTAAAGGCCGACCGGCTGACCCCGGCCTACCCGTAACAGGGTGCGCTTATCCGAAGACTGACCGACGGCGTGGCTCCGGGTTTCGAGCTCCCATCGACAGCAGCTTCGCCCTCGCAGGCGAAGCTGTGCCCTTCGGACACAGAAACCTCCCTCCAGCGTCCACCAAGTTTCGGAACGAGAGCAGCGACGCGAATTTGAAATCTCGAAATTCCGTATGCCCGTCGGTTGGTGAGCATCCCACCCGCGGTGATTGGAACGTCAGCGACGCGGCTTCGAGCTTCCATATCGCAATCACATCTAAACCGGACCAACTGGAGCGCACGCGCATGATCATCGGCAACGATTTCAAAAGGCTAGAACAACGCATCATTACGGCCCTCTACGACGCACGACTTAGTGCGAAAGAGGCGGGATTCCTGCAGAACTTACTCCGTAAGATCGAGCGATATCGGGATGGAGCTTTCATCAGCGACAATCAGGCGAGCTGGCTATTCACAATACTCACGAGATCCGAGCAAGGAACAACGGACAGTAACAACCTCCGCCGCCAGAAATCGACTGACGCAACTTCTCCCCCTTCGTCACCCGATCAAGCCTCGGAATTTTCCCGACTTTGGAGCGTGCTCGACGGCCTGGACCATGTCCCTTGGTCGGAAGAGGAGAAGCCCGTAGGTTTTGACCTCAGCGAAGCAATAAAGCCGGATAACAGCATAGAGGTCTCGCAGGGAATCGTAAACTCAGGTGTTTGATACGAACCCAAAACGAGGGCTCGCATCCTTCGCCAAAGTTAATCGCGGCACAATCTCCTAATCGTCAACATTAGTCGCCCTCCCGTCGACTCTCTATCGCCACAACGGCGACAGAGCGAGACACCTTGACCAGCACCATCCCAACGACGAATTCCCTCAACATCGCTCACCCCACGCTGAATCTCGCCCGCGCCTCGAATGCGCAGCAACAACCGAGAGAGACAGCCTTGAGCAATTCCACCCCTTCATCCGAGCCCACCGCTTCCGACGCCACCGACCCCAGCACCTCCGACATGACGCTGCCCGCCGCCGGCGCCACCTCGGCGAACCCGACGAAGGCAACCGCCACCGGACACCAAACCAGGCGCGCGCCTCGCGAGAAGGAAGGCAAGCCCGCCTTCGTCCAGATCGCGCGAACGCCACTGGTCCCGGAGAAAATCCTCAGGGAGCACGGCGTATTCTGTGCGATCGACACCCGGTTTCGTGCTGCCGCCCGCCTCCTCCAATGCCTGTGGCTCCAGGACCACGACATTCCCACGGCTTCGTCCTTAGCAGACAATAGCTTCGATGGCCCCGCTGCCTTCGGCAACATCCTTTCGCCCGAGGCGGCATATGCCGGACACAACTTCCTCAGCGCCGCCATTCATCGCCTTGCTCTGCAGGAATGGCTGATGTGCGAGGAGGACGCGGCCATCGACGATGAGCGCCTGTTCGGCAACGCGCTCAGCTCCATGCCGCTCGTCTTCAACATGTTCGCCCCGATGGCCCTCGACCGCAAGCTCGCAACCGCCGTCTTCCGCGAATTGCTCCCGGGCTTCGTCCGCTCCGTCGAACGCATCCAGTTCGAGCACTCACCCGGCCGGCGTGACGAGCGCTTCCTCGCCGATCGGAGCGCCGTGGATCTTGCGGCCCAAGTGATCACTCCCAGCGGCCAACCCGGCACCGTGTTCATCGAGGTC
>JAHCKB010000329.1 GCA_026125985.1 Bradyrhizobium sp. | reverse complement strand
CGCCAGCGTCTGGCTCGCGGTCGAGGTCGCGGGCAACATGGTGGGCCTCGTCACGGGCGTGCAATACGTCGCCATGCTGGTTGCCGGCCTGTTTGGCGGCGTGCTGTTCGACCGCTGGCGTCCGGTGCAGGCCATGCTGGTGACACGCTGGTGGAGCGCCGCCTTCTGCATGCTCCCGGTGGTCGGCTACTACATCTCCGGCCTCTCGATCACCCTCCTCATCATCTCCTCGGTCGGCCTCGCCTCGCTTCGAATGGCCTTCTCGCCGGCGCTGCAATCGACCGTCCCGACCCTGGTGCGCGACCGCGGCAGCCAGCAGGCGATCAATGGCCTGTTCGACGCGACCTACCGCATCGCGCGGCTGGTCGGGCCGATCGTAGCCGCGCTGCTGCATCTCTTTGTGCCGGTGATCCATTTTCTCACCGCCACCGCGCTCGGCTTCCTCGTCTCGGGTGCGGCGATCCGGGCCGCGCGCCAAAGGCTCGAGGGCGGGCTCGGCGATCCAGTGCGCTTGAAGCCCGGCCTTGGCGGCGCCTGGGAGGCCGTGACCGCAGGCTTTCGCCTGATGCTGAGCGAGCCCACGACGGGCGCGACGCTGATCGTCAACGCCATCATGAACGGCCCGTGGACGGTGGCGCTCAGCCTGGCCATCGCCCTGATCGTCACCGAGTACCGGCCGACCTTCCTGGGCTTCGGCGACCTCGCCGCCTACGCGCTGGTGATGGGCGCCTATGGAGTCGGTGACGTGTCGGGCAACATCGTCGCCGGCAGCGTGCGTTTCCGACGGGCACTCTCGACCATGTTCCTGGGCTACGTCGCGATGGGCACGGGCTTCTCGTGGCTGGCGATCTCGGCATGGGTTCTGCCGTCTGGCGCGCTGCTACCGGCCATGATGATCGGCGGCCTGCTGGGCGGCTTCGGCGGCCCGTTCTACTTCGTGCCGATGATCACGCGCATGCAGACCGTTTTTCACGGCCACGACATCGCCCGCGTCTTCCGCCTCCGCCTCGTCGTGATGGCGGCGGCGATGCTGCTGTCGAGCCTGATCGCCACCTGGTGCTTCGAACTGATCGGGGCGGTCGCCACGCAGCTGGGTTGCGGCCTCCTGATTCTCGCCGTCGGGGTCTTGGGCCACGTCGCGTGCCGTAGAATAGAGCGCAAAGAGCGGCGCGGACTAAACAATCCGCCCCCGCCACACCCCGAGTGAACGGACCCTTCAGCTGCGTGCTAGATCATTGCGTCGCTCAACCCTAAGATCCCGGTTGGAATCACACGACTTCGGATGCCTAAGGGTCACGTATTCCATCAAAAACAAAAGAGCACCTCGGCAAAAGATGATAAACTCCACCAGTCAGCACTCTTCTTGCTCCGTCGGCCGCGATGACACGCACCAAGAGCGCTGGTGGTAAACGCACACGGCGAGGGCTACGTGCCAAGATTTTGGGACTTCGTTAAACAGACAAATCCATCCTCGGGTAAACTGCCATTAACGCACGCCACTGACCTTTTCCACTTCAGGCAGATCCGTGGAACTTCGACGCTTGACCCGACAAAGTGTGATGTCTACGGGACAAAGTTACTTTACTTTTTTTATGGGCGCCCCTCATATCGCCCTCATGCGCAGTTGGCTACGATTGACGCCAAGGCTTTTCTTCCTGTTTGCATGCTGATGTCTCGTGAACTCACCGACAAGGCAGTGCGAATCATGCCTTTCGATAGCGGAGCGTTCCATCACGGAAGAATGCATCCGCCGATGCATAAAGAAATGGCGCTCGACGAGTTCGAAATGGCGGTTGACGCAACAGCCCCTATGCGGCTTGTCGATCTCTTTTATGGGAATGAGCGAAAATATTTCGATGCTGCGGCCAAGAAGGAGTTCGGCGGCTACGATGAATTTGAGGAGTTGGAAATTGATTCTTACTTTAGGCTTCTTCATCATCGATCAAACAGCCCTACAGATGACAGAGTCTCCGCCGTAGAAATTCAGATTGCTGATCCCATAGCATTGGCCGGCCAAGTGCACGCTGTAATATTGCCGAGGCAGTTTCTCGACAGACCCGGAGTAGTTACCCAGATAGAATCTTGGGGCGCCATCGCAATTCCTTACAATGTCAAAGAAGAATTCATTCCTCGTGAAGCTCAAGGAGCAATCTTTGAGAAGATTGCAGAATATCTTGAACAAGAAGGAATGTTGGACCCGCCATGACAGCCGACGTGCTTGGAGACGACGACAAGGCTTTGAGCGCCGTACTTTGTGGGATTATTCGCCTATTTGACGAATCACCAGCTTTCGTTCTCCCTATTTTCAGACGAGGACCGGCAGACGCGCGGTATTTTGTACAAGAATTTGCGAATGATGGACGTATTGCCTCGTTTTCCCGCGTAGATGTATCGGATCTTTCGCTTCAAGACGTGCCACAAGCGACTCGTAGGTCCGCAGGCCAGCCAGGGCTTCTGGCTTTTGAGATTGAGGCGGGAGACGTACGCTTCGGGGAACGCACCGCACTTGCGGTTGAACTTGCCGATAAACTCGACCTACCGAGTTTGTCCAATCAGCCATTCAATCGTAGTGCGCTCGCTGAGTTTTGTGGAGATCGGCAGAGCTTTGACGCAGCGTCTTTGCAAGCCCTGGCCTCTCTGCCCGCGACTTCGCGAACACGACAGTACCTTCGAATAAATGTTCTGATTCGTAGCGAAATCAAAAGAGCGTATCTTGAAAAGCATTCTGGGAAGCCATTTCCCGCGATGCGACTCATCGAGGACAATCGGGGGTTGGTCGTTGAGCTATCTAACACGGTCTCCCAAGAGCAACTTGAGGCGATAGATGATGCCGTACAAGCGAGTTCGGGAGCCTTATCGTTTTTGCAGGGAGGCTCTGCCGGAAACTTGAGAGCACTGGTTGTAAGAAGAAGGCCTCGGACGTCGATTCAGACTTCCATTGCCGCCAATGCGATTACATGGCCACCTCAGGTTACCGAAAACGAAATCAACCGGAGCCTCAGAGAACTTAGCGAAAAGATACTTGGCGATCATCCTGACTCAAACACGTGGGTCCATAATTGGCTAATCGCATTTCGGTCACCTGAGGCTGATCAGGAAAAACTCGTGCAGATCGCGCGTGATTGGCTGGCGGAACGGCCGTTCGAGAGATCTTGGGGCAATGTCTGGAATGAAATCGTAAGGGTGCAACCGAATCAGGACGAGACTCTGAAACTCGGAATGAATTGGCTGTCGTTACACATCGATCACCCATCGTGGCCGTTTGTTTGGCTGCGCATCACTAAAATGGGCTTTGTTGACCGATCGCTCATCAAGCAAGGACATGATTGGCTACAACTCAACCACAGCAGTCGATCTTGGTCGTATATCTGGCGGCAAATGCTGGAGTTGGAGTCAGACGTTCAAACAGAAGTTCTCGCGCTCGGACAGCAATGGATTCAAGTGCGCCTTGATGACACAGGATGGCCCTTTGTTTGGCAAAAGCTGCTCGACGTAGCACCGCATCCAAGCTTGATAGAGCAAGGCGAAAACTGGCTGGTCGCGCATTTGTCGCACCAAAGCTGGTGGTATGTTTGGCGAAGGCTTGTGGATCTAGACACGTCGTCAATGGCGAGCCTTCTTGAGTTGGGGTGGAGATGGGTCTCTGAAAATAGCGAGCATCCACAATGGCATATTGTGTGGCAGGCATTAGCTGCCAAGGCTAGCGTTCGACGTCTTGACGTCATCGCCACGGGGTTGAAATGGTTGTCGGATCACAAAGACTCAGACGGATGGTCATTTGTATGGCGTACCCTTGTTGATATCGACACCGAACGACATGAGAACCTCTTTGCTGTCGGACGCGACTGGTTAATCGGACGAGAAGATCGAAAGGATTGGTCACACGTATGGCGGAAACTATCAGCGTTGGATCAACGGCACCTGGCGCTTTTGATTCAGTGGGGTTGGTCATGGTTGGGGGCGCGCGAAGGCACTCCGAGTTGGCCCTATGTTTGGTCGAGGTTAGTGGATATCGATTACTCGAGACGCCAAGAGCTTTGTCATCTTGGCTTTGAGTGGCTCGACAGTCATGAGGAACGGCACGAATGGCTACATGTCTGGAGAAGAACATACGATCTTGGGTTCATTGACAGAGACCGCCTAGTCTTGACGGGCCTAGATTGGATTCGGCACAACGAAACATCCCGCGATTGGCCGGTCATGTGGCAGAGAGTATTCTTGATCGTGGATGGAGAAGCCCGAAAAGAATTAGCTGAGAGGGCGAAGCTTTTTCTCCAACGGCAACCGACACACGACGGATGGCCGGCAATCTGGCTTGCTTTATTGCGGACTGAAACTACCGACCGGTCGACACTCCTCGATGCGGGGTGGCAATGGCTGAAAGCGCAACGTCACAGCGACAAATGGCCCGAGGTATGGGGACATATTCTCGACTTTAGTCCGCTGGGGCGTGATCGGCTCATTAGCATGGCGCGCGATTGGATTAAGGACAACCCACGTCACTCGCGGCGGCAGGAAGTCGAGACGCGCATCACACAGATCTTGAACTGAGCGGACTTGGGTCTGTACCTAAACATTGTTTGCGTGATTCTGTACTCGTCGGAGCAAGAGCGTGGGTGGGCGTTTATTTTGGTTGAGTGATCGGCACTGGGCGCATATCGAGCCGCATCTGCCCACTGGATTACCGGGTCCGGCACGCGACGACGATCGGCGCATCACGAGCGGAATTATTCATATGTTGCAATCGGGGGCTCGCTGTATACCTGTGTGGCGCGGTGAATCAATCACGTGTAGGCGACGGTCAAACGCATACCATCCTTTGAGTCCTCGCGAGCATCAAAGCCAACAAAGGCCTCTTGCGGGAAACAGCGTGTATGGATAGCGTCCCCCATAGATACACACCGTTTCCCCAAGGAGACAGCCATGGCCAAGGCATTTCCGACCGACAATCCATTCCTGCGCGGCTATTACGGCCCGGTGAACACCGAGGCGGATGCGGCTCATCTTCACATCACCGGCGAGATGCCGAAGGACCTGCTGGGCACGCTCTAC
>JAHCKB010000328.1 GCA_026125985.1 Bradyrhizobium sp. | reverse complement strand
GCCCATGGGTCTCCTACGCTTCATGCTGGCCCTGGCGGTCGCTTCCGGACATGCGAGTGGCTTCTTCGGGGCCTACATCTATCCGAAAGTCCCGGGCAGTCACGCCGTTCAGCTATTCTACATGATCTCGGGCTTCCTGATTGCGCTGATCCTGAGCGGCAAATACGCCGATACGCCCCAAGGCAACTGGATCTTCTACTCCAATCGGGCAGTCAAAATTTATCTGCCCTACCTGGCCATTCTTGTCGTGACGGTCGTCATCTGG
Source organism: Bradyrhizobium sp. (assembly GCA_026125985.1). Taxonomy (GTDB): domain Bacteria; phylum Pseudomonadota; class Alphaproteobacteria; order Rhizobiales; family Xanthobacteraceae; genus Bradyrhizobium. Next base: position 4,833 of record JAHCKB010000328.1, on the reverse strand, counting down.
CTGACGGCCTATGCCGCAACCGGCAACGCGGGACCGCTACAGATCTTCATATCCGAAGGCCGGACCATGAGTCTGGGCGCGTGGTCTTTTGCGGTCATCACCAACCTGTTTCTGTTGGGCATGGAATGGGGTTCCATGCTCATCGTTCGGGGCGGGGACCTGCTGCTTTCCTTTCGCGCGATCGAGGAACCACCGAACGCTATTCAGTTCACTGTCATCATCCCAGCCTGGACCCTCTCGCTCGAGCTGGCGTTCTACCTGATCGCGCCGTTCATCCTGAGGCGCCACGTTCTGCTGATCGCTGCACTGGCGCTGGCCAGCTACACGTTTCGTTTCCAGGCGTATGCCCATGGCTACCGGAGCATCGCGACCGAATATCGCTTCTTTCCATTTGAGCTCAGTCTGTTCCTGTATGGAGCCCTGAGCTACCGGCTCTATGTCCTGCTGAAAGGTCGGGACATGTTCAGGCCGGCCTTGTCGCTGTCGATCACTATCGCCTGCGCGCTGACGGCTATTTCTCTTCCGAAGTATTTCAGCCAGCATCAGCATCAGATGTATGCGCTTGTTGGGCTGCTCTTGCCGGCCCTGTTCGATTTCTCGACGCGGCATCGCTGGGACAAGTGGCTCGGCGATCTTTCCTACCCGCTGTATCTCGTGCACTGGCCGATTTGCGGCTTTGGGCTGGCAATCCTGAGCGAAGGCAGCAGAGGCGCTCTCCCGGCTTATATTGCCGTGCTTGTTTCGATCGGCCTGTCCGTAATCATCAACCATTTCCTGGTGTACCCGGTTGACCGGTGGCGTCAGAGTCGTGCGCGAAGCTCGATTGGCGTAGACTCCGATGGCCAGCGTCGCCAGGATGCCAGCATTCCGGTTTGACCATGTACGCACGCGCCGCATCCTGCGACATCACCCCGCGCGACCGGCCGGTGCGGCTTGCCGGATATGCGGCGCGCCGGCAGCCGGTGTCGGTCGTTCTCGACCCCATCGAAGTATCGGCGGTGCTGCTCGATGCGGGCGGACGACGCTGTCTGATCGTGAGCTTCGATCTGATGGTCGTGGGAGCCGAACTGCGGCAGGCGATCCACGCCGGGCTGGCGCTTCACGGATTTGCGCCGGCCGAGATCATGCTGCTCGCATCTCATACGCATTTTGCGCCGGCCACCGATCGCGCTTGCGCGCCGCTTGGGGAGCCCGACGCGCAGTTCGTGGCGGAGGTCGCCGCGGCCGTGGAGAACCTTGTGACGCGGATTTTGCAGGCAAGCCCTGTCGAAAGCAGGGTGGAGATCAGGCGCGGTCGCCTGGATCACTCGGTCAACCGCCGTCGCTTCTGGCCGCTGCCCACCGTCGGCCGTACCTACGGTTTTCGCCTGACGAGCACGGTGATGGCGCCAGATCCGGAAGGGCCGACGAACGAGTTGGCAACGCTGTTGCTGCTCCGCCGCGCCGATGATGACGGGGTGATCGCCGCCATCTGGCACTACACCTGTCACGCCACCGCGGTCATTCCCTGGGATGTCATCAGCGCCGACTTTCCGGGCGCGGTCCGGCGTCTTCTGCGGCAACGGTTTGGCGATATTCCCTGCCTGTTCGTGCAAGGGTGTTGCGGCGACATCAGCCCGAAGCTCGCCGGCTCCCCCGTGCGAGAAGGGACTGCGGGCCGGCTGCGCCGCTTTGCGCGCATGATGATTTCGGGGCCGACCTTTCCGCCCCGGATTGCCGGGGATTGGGTGCGCTGGAGCGAGAGCCTGGCGGCCGGCGTTGCTGCGATTGCCGGGCAGCCGGCGGACGAGGCCCATGCGCCCAAAACGCTTTCGACCGGCGCGGCGCAGATTCCGCTCGCCGGGTTCTTCGTCGGCAGCGCGCCGGACAAGCCGCTCACCGTTCAGGCCCTCCGGCTTGGCGAAGCCTTCGAGTTGGTCGCGCTGTCCGCCGAAGTCACCTTGGGTTGGCAATCCATCCTCGATTCTGCATTGCCGGCCGAGGAGGGACGACTGAGGCTCTACGCCGGCTATCTTGGTGCGGTCTTCGGCTATCTGCCGACGCCCCGGGAGATCGTCGAGGGCGGCTATGAAGTGACCGGTTTTCAGCGGCTATTCGGCCTCTCCGGTAACTTTGATGCCGGGAAGATAGCCCCCGCCGTGGTCGGCTGTGCTAAGCGGGCCATCGATGACCTCTAGTCCGGATATCGCAAGCCGCGTCTTCACGCTGAGCGATCAGCGCGAGTTCGCGCGTGTCTCGGGCGATTTCAATCCGCTGCATCTCGATGCAGATTTTGCACGCCGCACCCAGTTTGGGGCGCCTGTCGTGCACGGCATCCATACCGTTTTGTGGGCGCTGGACAGCTTGCTCCGCAGCGAGCAGTTCGACCTCAGGAGCCTCCGCGTCCTTTTCCATCAGCCGCTGTTTCTCGACGAGACCGTAACGGTGCGGAAAGGAGCGCAGACCGAGGCCGTCATGGGCCTGGATGTCGTCGCCGCAGGCACGGTCGTCACCTCGATCAAGTTGTCGTCGCAACCCGGCAAGGTGGCTGGACCGGTCGCAGGAGATTTGCCTGCTATCCCTGAGAGATTCGAGCATCCCGCCGATGTTGCGTTTGAGGAGATGCCGGGTCGACGGGGCGCCGTTGCTGCGCCAGCAAACGATGACGAGATAGGCCGGCTCTTTCCCGCGCTTGCGAAAGCCGTCGGTGCGGCGGGTGTCCGCGGACTGATGGCCACGTCCCAGATCGTTGGCATGGCTTGCCCCGGCCTGCATTCGCTGTTCTCCGGCCTCGACGTGACCTTCGACGATATGCCCGGCGGACAGCATGCGCTTGGATACGCCGTCAGCAAGGCCAGCGCGCGCTTCCGCTCGGTACAGATCGATGTCGCCGGCTCGGGGCTGACCGGCCGGCTCGATGCGTTCGCGCGCCGCCCGCCGTCGGCGCAGGCCGACATGAACACGGTCTCGATGCGTGTCGCCGGCACTCCCTTCTCGGGGCAGCGTGCCCTCGTTATCGGCGGATCGCGCGGCCTCGGGGAGGTCACGGCGAAGATCATCGCTGCAGGCGGCGGCCATCCCGTCATCACCTTCCGCGAGGCTGCGCAGGAGGCGGAGCAGGTTGCTGCTGCCATCCGGCAGGCCGGAGGAACTTGCGACGTCATTCGTCATGACGTTCTGGATCGCGCCAGTGAATGGCTCGACAACGTCGGCGTCGTCGATAGCTGCTACTACTTTGCCACGGCCAAGATCTTTCAGCGCAAGTCGGCGCTGTTCGAGCCGGACAAGCTGGTGGTGTTTCTGGACTATTACGCCGACGGGTTCTCCAGGCTGTGCACGGCGCTGGCGCAGCGAAGCGCCGGGACGACTGCAATCTTCTATCCCTCCACGACGGCGCTCGACGTACCGGTCGCCGGTACCGCCGAATACGCGATGGCCAAGGCTGCCGGCGAAACATTGGCCAACCACCTGAACGCGTTTCAGCCCGGCCTTAAGGTCATCTCGCGGCGGCTTCCGCGCATCGCGACCGACCAGACCGCGACAGTAGGCGTTGCGGCTGCGCAGGATGCGCTGGACGTGCTGTTGCCGATTGTGCACGAGGTCCAGCAGGCGGCCCGGCCGGCGGCGCAGGCGTCGCGCGAGCGATCGTAGGTGACGCCGATGCCGGGCGTGCTTCGCAACACCGTCAAGCGTGTCGCCCAGAAGGTGCTGGGGCAGGGCAATGTGCGTGACTTCGTCCGCACGCGGCGGCTCTGGCTCGACAGGAAGATCTATCGCCGACCGATCGAAGTGGCGGAGCTGCGGCAGCGCCTGATCGATCTCGGCGCGACGCGCGGCCGAACCGTGTGGGTGCAATCGTCCTGGAACGAGTTCTTCAACGTTCCGATGAAGCCGAGCGAAGTCATCGACCTCCTGCGCGACCTCATCGGAACGGAAGGCACGCTCGCAATGCCTGCCTTTCCAATCGATCAGGATGCGAGCAAGGTGTTCATGGTCGATCGCGCGCCGGTCTATACAGGTTTGTTGTGTGAAGTCTTTCGCCGCCTGCCCGGGGTGCAGCGAAGCATTCACCTCAGTTCATCGGTATGCGCCGTTGGCCCCAACGCGGATTTCCTCATTCGGGATCACCACCACACCAATATGACATGGGGCAGGGAGTCGCCGTTCTGCCGGCTGATGGATGTGGACGCCCGCATGATCGGGCTCGGTGCCACCTTCAATTTCATGACGCCGCTGCATGCGGTGGAATGCCTGCTCTATGATGAGGTTCCCTTCTTTCATCAGGTGTTCGAAGGTACGGTCCGGTATCGCTGGAAGCGGGCCAGCGGCGAGACCGGCGAGCACGAATATCTCAGGCGCGGCGGCGATATCCGGCCTCACCGGCTCAGGCGGTATTTCGGCCCCGATATCTGCACGGACGCAAAGCTCTCGAATTTGAAGATGATGGCGGCCGATGCTAAACCCTTCATCGAACATGCGGTCGCGCTCGGCCGGAAGGGAATCACGATGTACATTGAGCCGGTTCCGAGGAAGGAGCTGTTCGTTCCAGCGAAAGGGCCCGCGATCTGATGGACGGCGTCTCCGACACCGCTCAGGCAGTCATCCTCGACAGGCTGCAGGACATCTTTCGTGCCGAACTCGACGAAGATGACCTCGTCATCGGCATGGATACGCGCCAGGTCGATCTGAAGGCGTGGGACAGCCTGGCGCATATCCGCATCGTCAGCGGCATCGAGAGCGAATTCGGTTTCGAGTTGAGCCTGTCTGAAATCGAAGAGATCAACTCGGTGCGGCAGTTCGTGAACGCGATCCGGGAACGTCAGCAGTGAGCGAAACTGCGGCCAGGTCTGTTGC
>JAHCKB010000327.1 GCA_026125985.1 Bradyrhizobium sp. | reverse complement strand
TCACTACGGGTACACCGCCCGGCGTCGGCACCGGCATGAAGCCGCCGCAGTTCCTCAATGTCGGCGACGTCATTACGCTCGGCATCGAAGGTCTCGGCGAGCAGCGTCAGGAGATCATTGCCGCGTAAGGGCGCTGCGACCGGCACCCTCACGGCGTCATGGCCGGGCTTGTCCCGGCCATCCACGTCTTGAGGCCGCGCAAGGAAGACGTGGATGCCCGAGACAAGCCCGGGCATGACGAAGAAGAAACCTCCGAGGATCCCCCCATGAAACTCACCTTCTCACCCGCCTCGCCCTTTGCCCGCAAGGTGCGCATTGCAGCCATCGAGCTCGGGCTGATCGACAAGATCGAGTTCACCTCCGCCACCGTCGCGCCGGGGCAGGCCAACGAGGAATATTCGAAGATCACGCCGCTGAAGAAGCTCCCGGTGCTGATCACCAATGACGGCGACGTCATCCTGGATTCCTACGTCATCGTCGAATATCTCGACGAGATCGGCGGCGGCGCGCTGATCCCGGGTTATGGCCGCGCGCGCTGGCAGGCCAAGACGGACCATTCCCTGCTCGACGGCATGCTCGATTCCATGCTGCTGTGCCGCTACGAGAAGATCACGCGGCCGGAGCCGCTGCGCTGGCAGGCCTGGCAGGACGATCACTGGAACCGGGCCTGGACCGGCATGGCGCGATTCGAACAGCGCGACGACGTGCTGTCCGGCCCGTTCGGCATCGCGCAGATCGCCCTCGTCTGCGTGCTCGGCTATGCCGATTTCCGCTTCGCCGATTGCGGCTGGCGCAAGGCCTATCCCAAGCTCGACAAGTTCCATCAGAAAATGCTGGAGCGGCCTTCGATCAAGATCTCGGTGCCGCCGCCGGCGTAAGGAGGAGTTCGCATGAGCCTGACACTCAAAGCCGGCGATCTCACCATTCACCGCATCATCGAGCAGGAAACGACCTTCCTGCCCGCGCTGGAGATGCTGCCGACGCTGACGCCGGAACTGCTGGCGGAGAACCGCGCCTGGATGCAGGCGGCGGGCGCACTCGATGCCAGCGACGTGCTGGTGCTGTGCTTTCAGTCCTATGTGGTGAAGACGCCACACCACACCATCCTGATCGATAGCTGCATCGGCAACGACAAGCCGCGGCCGCATCGGCCGAAATGGAACATGAAGACGGACGACACCTATATGCGCGCCCTTGGCGCCGCCGGGCTTTCCGTCGACGACATCGACTACGTGATGTGCACGCATCTGCATGTCGACCATGTCGGCTGGAATACCCGCCTGGAGAACGGCCGCTGGGTGCCGACCTTCCCGAAGGCGCGTTACGTGTTCGGCAAGACCGAGTACGACTATTGGGCCGGGATGCACGCCAAGACGCCGGTGCCTGTCATCGAAGACAGCGTGATGCCGATCGTGGAAGCCAAGCGCTGCGAGATCGTGAGCGATGACCATGCCATCGGCGACCATGTCCGCCTCCTGCCGAGTCCGGGCCACACGCCCGGCCATGCCGCTTTCAGGTTCGGCCGGACCAAGGACGAGGCGGTGTTCTCGGGCGATCTCATGCATTCGCCGATCCAGACCCGCTATCCGGAAATGTCGGTGAAGTTCGATGTCGATCCGGTGGAAGCCGGAAAGACGCGCCGAAGCTTCCTGGAGCGCTATTGCGACACCGACACGCTGTGCTGCACCGCGCATTTCCCCTCGCCTTCTGTCGGCAGGATCAAACGCCGGGGTGACGGGTTCTCGTGCGAGGCGGTGTGACGGTGGCGGGGGGCGCGCGCGACTTTGCGACCCTCTCCATCGAGAGCGTCGACAAGCGTGTGACGATCGTCAGGCTGAACCGGCCGGATGCATCCAACGCGCTCAACACCCAGATGGGCCGCGATCTCGTGCGCTATTTCGAGGACGTTGCGCTCGATCCGGGCAGCCTGCGCTGCATCGTTCTGACCGGCGCCGGCGACAAGGCTTTCTGCGCCGGCGGCGATCTGAAGGAACGCCGCGGCATGACGGACGAGGCCTGGACGCGCCAGCACGTCATCTTCGAGCGCATGATGCGGGCACTGCTCGACTGCCCGGTTCCGATCATCGGCGCCATCAACGGCGCGGCCTATGGCGGCGGCTGCGAGCTCTCGGGCTGCTGCGATTTCCTCTATGCCGCCGAAGGCGCGCGCTTTGCGCTGACCGAGGTGACGCTCGGCATCATGCCGGGCGGCGGCGGCACGCAGACCCTGCCGCGCGCGGTCGGCGAACGCCGCGCCAAGGAGCTGATCCTCACCGGCAGGCCGTTCACGGCGGCGCAGGCCCGCGACTGGGGCCTCGTCAACGAGATCTTTCCCTCGTCAGACCTGATGCGAGAAGCACTGGCGACCGCAGCAAAGATCGCGCGCAATGCCCCGATCTCGATCCGCCAGGCCAAGCTGTCGATCCATCGCGGTCTGCAGATGTCGCTGCGCGACGGTCTCGCGCTGGAGATCGAGGCCTACAACCGTCTGGTTCCAACCGAAGATCGCCGCGAAGGCGTGCTGGCCTTCAACGAAAAGCGTCCGCCCGACTTCAAGGGGCGGTGACTTTCCCTAAGCCTCTCCCCGCGAAGAGCGGGGCGAGGGAGCATACTGCCATTGTGGCAATCGGTACCCGCTCAATCGAACAAACTCGGCGTGTGGTTCACCACCGCGCCTTCGATCGCCAGCATCTTCAGCTTGGTGACCACGCCGCCATTGGCGGAGAAGCCGCCAGGTTTGTTGCCGGCGGCGAGCACGCGGTGACACGGCACCACGATCGGACAAGGGTTGCGGCCGAGTGCCTGGCCGACATCGCGCGACAGTTCTACGCCGCCGAGCTTCTTGGCGATATCGCCATAGGTCGTGGTCTGGCCCGGCGGAATCCCGCGGGCGATGTCGTAGACACCGCGGTTGAACTCCGGCACACCGTCGAGGTCGAGCACGATTTTCGAAAGATCGTTCGGCCGGCCCGCGAGCAGTTCCGTCATGGCATCGATCGCGCGCTGAACGTCGGCCGGCGGCTCAACCTCCGGGATATCGCCGTTGCGCTGATGGATTCGGTTACGGGTCTTGTCGGGGCTACCCATCGGCAGCTGCACGCCGGTGATGCCGCGCGCGCCCCAGATCACGCCGCAGGCGCCGATCGCAGTATCGAACATCGCAAATTGCTGGCCGGTCATGGTTCGCTCCTTCCACGCTCTCCGCCAGAGCTATTCGTTGACCCGAACTTAGGCTTGGAAATTGTTGCCATCCACCCGGATTCCGGGAATCGTGCACAGCCTGCTCCGTTCCCAATCCCGCTTCCCCGAGCCCATCATGCAAACCCTGCGCGTCAACGGATACGACATGGCCTATCTCGACATAGGCTACGGCCAAGCCGGCGCTCCTCCGCTGGTCTGCGTTCACGGCTCGCTGTGCGACTTCCGCATCTGGTCGGCGGTGCTGGGACCGCTGACGAGGAAGCACCGCGTGATTGCGGTGAGCCTGCGGCATTTCTTTCCCGAACATTGGGACGGCGTCGGCGATACCTATTCGATCGCGCAGCACGTCGATGACGTGATCGCCTTCATCGAGCGGATCGAACCGCGACCGATCGATCTGATGGGTCATTCGCGCGGTGGACATATTTGCTTCCGTGTGGCGCAGCGCCGGCCGGATTTGCTGCGCAAGCTGATCCTGGCCGAGCCCGGCGGTGAGCTCGATGCCACGCTCGACCCGAACTTCAAACCGGGCCCCTCGCCGCTGGTGGCGCGGATTGCGGCCTCTGCCGCAGTCATCGCCAGGGGCGATATCGACGGCGGCCTGGAGATATTCGTGGACGCGCTGGAAGGCCCCGGCGCGTGGAAGCGCCTGCCGGCCGCGCCGAAACAGGCGCTGCGCGACAACGCGACGACGTTGATCGGCCAGACCCGGGACCAGCGTCCGCCCTTTTCCAAAACCGATGCGGAGGCGATCAAAACGCCGACCCTTTTCATCGGCGGCGCAAAGACCAAAGGCATGCTGCCGCTGGTGCTGCATACGCTGGCCGCGCATGTAGAGGGGTCGCATACCGCGATGATCGAGGGCGCAACCCATCCGATGTTCGAGCAGCAACCGCAGAGATATAGCCAGATCGTGCTGGATTTCCTGGAGGCGTGAAACGATGCAAAGCTTTCACGTCAACGGATACGACATGACCTATGTCGAGGTCGGCAATGGTCCACCGCTGGTGCTGGTGCATGGCACGCTTGGCGACTTCCGTACCTGGAATTCGGTGATGGGGCCGCTGTCGAGCGAACATCGCGTGATCTCGGTGAGCCTGCGGCATTTCTTTCCCGAGCATTGGGACGGCGTCGGTGACGACTACAAGATGGCGCAGCATGTGTCCGACGTGATTGCCTTCATCGAACAGGTAGAGCCCCGGCCGGTCGATCTGATGGGCCACTCGCGCGGCGGGCATATCGCCTTCCGGGTCGCGGAACAGCGACCGGACCTGCTGCGCAAGCTGGTACTGGCAGAGCCCGGCGGCGACCTCGATGCCTCGCTGATACCGCCGGGGATAGCGCCGCCCCCACGGCCGACGCTTTCGCTGGTGATGCCCACGGCGCTGCAGAACATCAGGAATGGAGAGGTCGACAGCGCGCTGAAGACCTTCGTCGATGGGCTCGATGGTGACGGAGCCTGGGCGCGCCTGCCGGCAGCGGCCAGGCAGCAACTGCGCGACAACATCTTCACCCTGCTCGGCCAGGCCGGCGAGAACCGCAAGCCCTTCACACGGGCGCAGGCCGAGGCGATCCGCACGCCGACGCTGTTCGTCGGCGGCGGCGAGACCAAGGGAAGCCTGGCTGCGGTTCACCGCCTGCTGGCGCCCCATGTGGCCGGATCGAAAACCGTCATTATCGAGGGGACGCGCCACTGGATGTTCGACGAGGCACCGCAACAATATTGCGAGGCGGTGAACGCGTTCCTGGCAAGTTAGACATCGCCATCTGATGGGTTGCCGTCCCAGGACCTGGTTTGGCGGGAGGATGGGTACTGCTCGCCGCCTGCTCCACCTCACGGCAGATTGCCGGTTCCACCAACACCTCTCCACCCTGTCCTTGAGCACTCCCCTTGACG
>JAHCKB010000326.1 GCA_026125985.1 Bradyrhizobium sp. | reverse complement strand
CTCGTCGACGAACACGCTCGCCACCAGCGCGGTGATCGCCGGCATCAGGAAGATGCCGCCGAGTACGATGCCGAGGCCTGCGGCGATGGAGACGATCCAGGCAAGCACGTTGATCGAGGTGTGGAACCCCGGGCCGAGCGCGGCTTCGAGCCAGGCCTCGCCGTTGGTCGCAAACCAGGCGAGTAGCCGCTGCAGTCCGACGGCGAGCACCGTGATCAGCACCAGCGCGAGCCCGATCGAGCGCCACAGGATCGAGCGCATCGGCGGCGACAGGATTTGCGTAAGCGCCTTGACGGCAGCATCCAGCATGGCAGTTCAACCCCTCAGGCCAAAAACACCCGCCGACAGGTAAATATCGCGGAGCCCTTCGGCAAGGGCGCCTCCGCGACGTGTCTGTGCGGGGGAACGCGTTTTCGGCGCCTCAATGGTTTGCTAGCGTGCGAAGGTCGGGTTGAGGTGGCGCAGTCGGTCTCGACTGTACCAGGTATCGTGCGGGAACATGGTAGTGCGCGGGACTTTCTTGCGGGTAGTTTTCGGTGCGACTTCACTTGCAGCCCTGATACAGCCCGTTGCTGCGCATGAACGTCCCGTACCGCACAGTCACCTTCCGCCGGTCACGGTTACGGCTCCGGAAGCCGCGCCGCCCAGGCGGGTGACCCGGAGAAAGCCGCCGCGAAGCCGGGCGTCGCAAAGCAGAATCGTCGTCCGCGCTGATCAACCACGACCGGCTACCGCGGACGCAAGCGGCTTCACGCCTGCCGCGTCGACTGACGGTGCCGGGTCGCTGCAGCCGACCGCCGCCAGCGCCATGCGCATCGGCGGCGGGCAGGTGAACGCCGTTCCGTTCCTGAGAACAGGCGAAGCGCTGGAAGTCGTCCCCGGCCTGATCGTCACCCAGCATTCGGGTGAAGGCAAAGCCAACCAGTATTTTCTGCGTGGCTTCAACCTCGATCACGGCACTGATCTCGCCATCACCGTCGACGGCATGCCCGTCAACATGCCCACGCACGGCCACGGACAGGGCTATGCCGACATCAACTTCCTCATCCCCGAGTTGATCCAGTCGTTGAATGTGCGCAAAGGACCGTACTACGCCGACGTCGGCGACTTCGGCTCCGCCGGCGCGGTCGGGATCGACTACGTCAACAGATTGCCGAAGAACATTGCTGAAATGACGTTCGGCAGCTTCGGCTATCGCCGTGGCCTTGCCGCCGGATCGACCACGGTCGGCGACGGGAGCCTGCTCGCGGCGATCGAGGGCACCAGATACGACGGCCCGTGGGACGTGCCGGACGATGTCCGGAAGATCAATGGCGTGCTGCGCTACAGCCAGGGTACGGCGACCGACGGTTTCACGCTGTCGGGCATGGCCTATTCCAACGCCTGGAACTCGACCGATCAGGTTGCGCAGCGTGCGATCGATCAGGGCATCATCGGACGCCTCGGCACGCTCGATCCCACCGATGGCGGCGTCTCCAGCCGCTTCAGCCTGTCCGGCAATCTCGCGCATTCGAGCGACTACGGCCAGACCAGGGTCAGCGCCTATCTGATCCGCTCCGATCTGCAGCTCTACAACAACTTCACCTACTACCTCGACGATCCCGTCAACGGCGACCAGTTCAACCAGCTCGACCGGCGTACGCTCGGCGGCTTCGATGCCCGGCATGCCTTCGACTGGCGGTTCGGCGGTTTCGAGACGCAGACCCGCGTCGGCGTGCAGAGCCGCTACGACGACATCCATGTCGGCCTGTTCAAGACAGCGCAGCGCAGCTGGCTTTCGACGGTGCGCGAAGATCGCGTGAGAGAAGGCAATGCCGGCATCTGGACCGATTCCACAACGCGCTGGTCCGACTGGCTGCGCACCAGTGTAGGCATTCGCGAAGACTTCTTCGCCGGGAGTGTGTCGAGCGACACCCCTGAAAACTCTGGCAACGCGCAGGCGTCCATGGCGAGTCCCAAAGCCGGCATCGTGTTCGGCCCGTGGTTCAGGACCGAATTCTACGGCAATGTGGGCACCGGGCTGCACAGTAACGACATCCGCGGTGCGACGATCACGGTCGATCCCAACGACAAGGTAACGCCGCTCGACCGCGTGCCGCTCTTGGTGCGCTCGCGCGGCGTCGAGGTCGGCATCCGCAGCAGGGCGATCGAAGGCCTCACCAGCTCGATTGCGCTGTTCATGCTCGATTTCGGTTCCGAACTGCTGTTCGTCGGCGATGCCGGCACAACAGAGGCCAGCCGGCCCAGCCGCCGGGTCGGTGTGGAGTGGGTCAACCAGTACAAGCCGGTGCCGTGGCTGTCGTTCGATCTCGACATCGCCTATACGCGCGCGCGCTTCACCGATTTCGACCCGACGGGCGATTACATTCCCGGCGCGCCGGCCTGGGTTGGAAGCGCCGCCGTGATCTTCGGCAAGGAAACCGGCTGGTTCGGTGCGGTGAAGGCGCGCTATTTCGGACCGCGTCCCCTGATCGAGGATGACAGCGTGCGTTCACTGGCATCGCTGATCTTCAACGCCCGCGCGGGTTACCGGTTCGACAACGGCTTGCGCGTGCAGCTCGACGTGCTCAATCTCTTCAACGCGCAAACCAACCAGATCGAATACTATTATCTGTCGCGCCTGCCGGGTGAGCCGATCGGCGGCGTCGCCGACCGGCATGCTCATCCGGCTGAGCCGCGCGCGGTGCGGTTGACGCTTGCGGCGCGGTTCTAGTCCAGCGCCGTCATACGCAGCCGCAGCGCATTGCCGACCACGCTGACCGACGACAGCGCCATGGCAGCCGCCGCGATGATCGGCGACAGCAACAGGCCGAAGGTCGGATAGAGGATGCCTGCCGCGATCGGGATGCCGGCGGAGTTGTAGATGAACGCGAAGAACAGGTTCTGCCGGATATTGCGCATCGTTGCCTGCGACAATTTTCGTGCACGCACGATGCCGCCGAGGTCGCCCTTGAGCAGCGTGACGCCGGCACTCTCCATCGCCACGTCGGTGCCGGTGCCCATGGCGATGCCGACTTCGGCGGCCGCCAGCGCAGGCGCATCGTTGACGCCGTCGCCGGCCATGGCAACGACACGGCCCGCCTTCTGCAACTTGGCCACCACCGCGCTCTTCTGATCCGGCAGTACTTCGGCCTCGACATCGGCAATACCGAGCTTGCGCGCCACGGCCTGTGCCGTGGTGCGGTTGTCGCCGGTCAGCATGATGACCTTGATGCCTTCCGCAGCCAGCGCTTTCAGCGCGTTCGGTGTTGAGGCTTTCACCGGATCGGCGACGGCAAACAGCCCAGCCGATTTGCCGTCGATGGCGACGTTGATGACGGTCGCGCCGTCGCCGCGCAGCCGTTCGCTCTCGGCATGGATGGCGGTCGTGTCGACGCCGATCGAGGCGAGATAGCCGGCATTGCCGAGCGCGACGGTCCTGCCGTCGACCTTGCCGATAGCGCCCTTGCCGGTCGGCGAGTCGAAATCGTCGACCTTGCCCAAGGCAAGCGAGCGTTCCTTTGCCGCGCGCACGACCGCGTCCGCCAGCGGATGCTCGCTTGCCTGTTCGACGCTTGCGGCAAGACGCAGGATATCGTTCTCAGCAAACCCGCCTGCCGGCACGATGCCCACCACCTTCGGCTTGCCCTCGGTGAGTGTGCCCGTCTTGTCGACCACCAGCGTGTCGATCCTTTCCATGCGCTCCAGCGCTTCGGCGTTCTTGATCAGCACGCCTGCCTGCGCGCCGCGCCCGACGCCGACCATGATCGACATCGGCGTCGCCAGCCCCAATGCGCAGGGACAGGCGATGATGAGCACGCTGACGGCGGCAACCAGGCCGAAGGCCATGCGGGGCTCGGGTCCGAACCATGCCCAGGCGGCAAAGGCGATGACGGCAACGAGGATGACGGTCGGCACGAACCAGCCGGCCACCTGGTCGGCCAGCCGCTGGATCGGCGCGCGGGAACGCTGCGCTTCCGCCACCATCTGCACGATCTGCGATAGTAACGTATCGCGGCCGACCTTGTCGGCGCGCATGACGAACCCGCCGGATTGATTGAGCGTGCCGGCAATGACCCGTGCCCCGGCTTCCTTTGTCACCGGCATGGATTCACCGGTCACCAGCGATTCATCGAGCGAGGAGCGTCCTTCGATGATGACGCCGTCCACCGGCACTTTCTCGCCGGGACGCACGCGCAATCTGTCGCTGACCGCAAGGCCCTCGATTTCGACTTCATGTTCCTGGCCGTCCGACTCAATTCGCCGTGCGGTCTTTGGCGCAAGTTGCAGCAGAGCCTTGATCGCGCCCGACGTCGCCTCGCGGGCGCGCAGCTCCAGCACCTGACCGAGCAGCACCAGGACGGTGATGACGGAGGCCGACTCGAAATAGATAGACACCGCGCCGCCGTGTCCGCGGAAGGTCGCGGGAAATACCTGCGGCGCAAAGGTGCCGATCACGCTGTAGAGGTAGGCGACGCCGGTGCCGACCGCGATCAGCGTGAACATGTTGAGATTGCGCGTCTGCAACGATTGCCAGCCGCGTACGAAGAACGGCCAGCCGGCCCACAGCACCACGGGTGTCGAAAACGCGAACTGGATCCAGTTCGACAGCGTTGGATCGACCAGGCCGTGACCTCCGGCGAGGTGCCCGCCCATCTCCAGGACCACCGTCGGCAACGAGAGCGCCGCGCCGATCCAGAAGCGCCGCGTCATGTCGGCCAGTTCGGGGTTGGGTCCGGAATCGAGGCTCGCCACCTCCGGCTCCAGCGCCATGCCGCAGATCGGACAGCTCCCGGGACCGACCTGACGGATCTCGGGATGCATCGGACAGGTGTAGATCGCGCCCTCAGGCACGTCGGCCGGGGGCGCGGCGGACTTGTTCAGATATTTGACCGGGTCGGCGGCAAACTTGGTGCGACAGCCCGCACAACAGAAATGATACGTCGTACCCTCGTGATCGAAGCGATGCTTCGACGTCGCCGGATCGACGGTCATGCCGCAGACGGGATCGATCGCGCCTGCCTTCGGTTGTTCGGCCTTGTTGAGATACTTGACCGGGTCGGCCGCAAACTTGGTGCGGCATCCCGCGCAGCAGAAATGATACGTCGTGCCCTCGTGGTCGAAGCGATGCTTCGACGT
>JAHCKB010000325.1 GCA_026125985.1 Bradyrhizobium sp. | reverse complement strand
TTCCCTCGGCCTTCATCGCGGGCAGGCAGGACTGGGGCACCTATCAGCGCCCCGGCGTGTTCGAGGCGATGCAGACCAGGGCATGCACGAACATGATCGGATGCCATCTGGTCGATGGCGCCGGGCACTGGGTGCAGCAGGAGCAACCGGCCGAGGTCAGCCGCCTCCTGCTGGAATTCCTGACCGAGGCCCGCAGCCGCGGCTGACGATTGACCGCGATCCGGTGGCCACCTATATTTTAGAACTATTCTAAACTGAGGTGACCGTGAGAAATTTCGCCGATCTCACCGAACGCGAGGTGCTGGCCGTCGCGATTGCGTCCGAAGAGGAAGACAGCCGGATCTATATGAGCTTTGCCGAGGATCTCGCCGAGCGTTACCCGGATTCGGCCAAGCTGTTCGAGGAGATGGCAGAGGAGGAAAAGCGGCACCGCCACATGCTGCTGGAAATGTACGAGCAGCGCTTCGGTCCCAACCTGCCGCCGATCCGTCGCGAGGACGTAAAGGGCTTTCTGCGCCGCCGGCCGATCTGGCTCACCAAGAACCTGTCGCTCGATACCATCCGCAAGGAGGTCGAGACGATGGAGTTCCAAGCCCAGCGCTTCTACGCCAAGGCCGCCGAGAACGCCAAGGACGTCAATGTCCGCAGGTTGCTCGGCGATCTCGCGGAAATCGAGAAAGGCCATGAGCACCTTGCCGCCAAACTGACCGGCGAGATCCTCAAGCCCGACGTGCGCGCCGAGGAAGACAAGACGAGGCGGCGCATGTTCGTGCTGCAATACGTCCAGCCGGGCCTCGCCGGGTTGATGGACGGCTCGGTCTCGACACTGGCGCCGTTGTTTGCCGCTGCCTTCGCCACACATCAGAACTGGCAGACCTTCCTTGTCGGACTGGCCGCCTCTATCGGCGCCGGCATCAGCATGGGTTTTGCCGAAGCACTGTCCGACGACGGATCGCTGACCGGACGCGGCTCGCCCTGGCTGCGCGGCACTACCTGCGGCGCGATGACGACGGTCGGCGGGCTCGGTCACACCATTCCCTATCTGGTGCCGGATTCCTGGCCGAACGCATTCTGGGTCGCGACGGCCATAGCCTGCATCGTCGTGTTCTTCGAGCTCTGGGCGATCGCCTTCATCCGCGCACGCTACATGGACACGCCGTTCCTGCAGGCCGTTTTCCAGATCGTGCTCGGCGGCGTCATCGTGCTCGGGGTCGGCATACTGATCGGCGCGGCGTAGCAATAGCGGTCAAGCGATCGCCATCAACGACAGCTACAAGACGGCACGCACCGTTCGCACGAGGATTTGATCGCGGCACCTTGCCTTGCGGGCAAGACGCAATCTGCGCATCATCGCCGCAACCAGTGCGCAGGAGAACCACCTTGGCCAAATCGCAATGGAGCTTTCAGACCGCCACCGATTTGTCGGCGGCGCTCGCCGCAAAGAAAGTATCGGCGGTCGAACTGGCAAGGGATGCCATCGCCCGCATCGAACGCCATGATGCGAAGATCAACGCGATCTGCGTGCGCGATTTCGAGCGCGGCCTGCAGGCCGCCAAGGAAGCCGATGCGGCGCTGGCGCGCGGCGAGAACAAGGCGCTGCTCGGCATCCCCCTGACGGTGAAGGAATCCTACAACATCGCCGGCCTGCCGACGACCTGGGGCATTCCGCAGCAGAAAAACTACGTGCCGGGCGAAGACGCGCTGTCGGTCAGCCGCGTCAAGGACGCCGGCGGCGTGATCCTCGGCAAGACCAACGTGCCGCTCGGGCTCGGCGACTGGCAGAGCTACAACGAGATCTACGGCACCACCAACAACCCCTGGGATCTCGGCCGCACGCCCGGCGGCTCCTCCGGCGGATCGGCGGCAGCGCTCGCCGTCGGCTACGGTCCGCTATCGCTCGGCTCAGACATCGGCGGCTCGCTGCGGGTGCCGGCATTTCACTGCGGCGTCTACGCGCACAAGCCGACCTACGCGCTGGTGCCCTCGCGCGGCCATACGCCGCCGCCATTCCCGCCGCTGCCGCTTGACCGCGATCTCGCCGTGATCGGTCCGATGGCGCGCTGCGCCGCCGATCTGTCGCTGCTGCTTGACGTCATGGCCGGCCCCGATCCGCTGGAAGCCGGCAAGGCCTACCGCCTCGAACTGCCCGCGCCGCGCCACGCCGTCCTGAAGGACTTTCGTGTCATCCTCATCGACACCGATCCGGTGATGCCGACCGACTCGGTGGTGCGCGGCGGCATCGACAGGCTCGCTGCCGATCTCGGCAAGGCCGGCGTGAAGATCGAGCAGCATTCGGATCTCTTGCCCGACTTCGCCGCCTCAACCGGGCTCTATATGCGGATGCTGATGTCGTTCCTGGGGGCATCCATGCCGCCCGAAATCTACGCCGGCGCTTGCGTGGCCGCGCAAGCGATCCCGGCCGGCGACACCAGCCTCGGTGCGGAACGGCTGCGCGGTATTGCGATGTCGCATCGCGACTGGGTGATCGCCGACGGCGCCCGGGCGCGGCTGCGCGCGCAATGGCGCGAACTGTTCAGGCAGTACGACGCCGTGATCTGCCCGATCATGCCGACCCCCGCCTACAAGCACGACCATTCGCAGGATCAGGAAACCCGACGCATCCACATCGACGGCATGCCCCATGTCTATCCCGACCAGCTCGCCTGGCCGGGCATTGCGACATTGCCGGGACTGCCTTCGACCGCCATCCCGACCGGGCTCTCCCCGGATGGCCTTCCGGTCGGCGTACAGATCGTCGGTCCGTGGCTGGAGGACCGCACCCCGATCAAGCTCGCCGAGCTGATCGAGCGCGAGTTCGGCGGCTTCAAGCCGCCGCCGATGTTTGATGATTGATCGATCGATACAATGAAGTCCGTCATTGCTCATGGATAGAGCCCCTCACCCCAACCCTCTCCCCGCGAAGAGCGGGGAGAGGGAGAAGATGACCGTCAGCTATCGAACATGATCACGCTGCGCAGGGTCTTGCCGGCCTTCATGTTGGCGAAGCCCTCGTTGATCTCCGACAGCTTCAGCTTGGCCGAGATCCAGTCTTCCAGGTGCAGCTTGCCGCGCATGTAGAACTCGACCAGCCTCGGCATGTCGACGCGGAAATGGTTCGAGCCCATGGACGAGCCCTGGATGCGGCGTTCGCGCAGGAAGTCGAAGCCGTGCAGCTCGATCTTCTGGCCGAACGGGATCATGCCGACGATGGTGGCGGTGCCGCCCGGAGCGAGCATGGAGAAACACTGCTCGGCGGTTTCCTTGCGGCCCAGCACCTCGAAGGAGTGATGCACGCCGCCGCCAGTGAGCTCGCGCACCTGCTGCACGACGTCGCCGCGGGCGGGATCGACAATGTCGGTGGCGCCCAGCTTGGTCGCAAGCTGCAGCTTGGCGGGATTGGTGTCGATGGCGATGATGCGGCCGGCGCCGGCGATCGCCGCACCATTGATCGCAGCCATGCCGACGCCGCCGCAGCCGACGACCGCGACGGTCTCGCCCGCCTGCACCCGCGCCGTGTTGACGACAGCGCCGTAGCCGGTGATGACGCCGCAGCCGATCAGCGCGGCGAGCTCCAGCGGCATGTCCTTGCGGATCTTCACGATGGCGTTCTCATGCACCAGCATCTGCTCGGCAAAGGACGACAGATTGAGGAACTGGTTCAGCTTTTCCGGCTTGTTCCATTGCAGGCGGTTGGACTGGCCCGGCAGCATCTTCACCGTGGTGTCGGTGCACAGCACGGTGCGGCCGGTGGTGCAGTTGTCGCAGGTTCCGCAGAACACCGAGAGGCAGGTCACGACATGGTCGCCCGGTTTCACATAGGTGACGTCGGAGCCGACCTTCTCGACCACGCCGGCGGACTCATGTCCGAGCACGGCCGGCAGCGGATGCGGATAAAGCCCTTCGATGAAGTGCAGGTCGGAGTGACAGAGCCCGGCGACCTTGGTTCGGATCAGGACTTCGCGCGGACCGGGATTCGGCACGCTGATGTCCTCGATCACGAGAGGCTTGTTGACTTCATAGAGAACCGCGGCCTTCATCGATGTTTCCTCCGATAATTTTTGTTGTGATTGAGCCTACGCTGCGACGAGCAATTCGCCAACCTCGGCCATGCCGACGGCCCGATCGCCGAGCAGATGCGCCGTGATCGCGCGTTGCGCGGCATTTTCCGTCAGCCGGAAGGGATCGCCCGCCGAGATGCGGTGATCGACCACCATCCGCGACAGCAGCAGGCGGCGCGCATCGCCGCGCATCTCATGGATGCGGCCGCCTTCCCAGGCAAAGGCCACGGCGCTTGCCACCTGATAGAGCAGGCTGGTGGCACGCCGCGCATCGCCTTCATTGTCCACACGACTTGCGACTTCGCGGGCAAAGCCGACGGCACGGTCGGTCAGATCGCGCAGGCGGTTGCGCCAGGCGGCCGGCACATTGGCCGACTCGTTGAGACGCGCATGCAGATCCGCGGCCAGCGCGTTGTCGGCGCCGTGGCGACCGACCGCGCGCCTCAGCGCATCGATGGCGACGATGTTGCCGGTGCCCTCCCAGATCGAACCGAGATGGGCGTCCCGCAACAGCCGCGCGGTAGCGAATTCCTCGACATAGCCGATGCCGCCGCGCATCTCGAGCGCGTCGCCGCAGACCTTGCGGGCATCGCGGGTGGCGCGGAATTTCAGGGTCGGCGTCAGGATGCGTAGTAATGCCGCCGCATCCTGGCTGCCGGCTTCCGCGCGGTCGAGCGCATCGGCGGTGAGGAAGCTCATCGAAAGCCCCTGCTCGGTCGGCAGCATGATCTTCATGAGCTGCCGCCGCGCCAGCGGAAGGTCGATGATACGTTGGCCGAACACCACGCGGTTCTTCGCCACCGTCATGGCGTCGTGATGCGCGCGACGCATCAGCGCGGTCGACTTGACACCGTTGGAGAGCCGCGAGGAATTCACCATCTCGGCCATCTGCACAAAGCCCCGGTCGAGCTTGCCGACCGCATAGGCGATCGCGCCTTCGAACTTGATCTCGCCCGAGGCCATCGAGCGCGTGCCGAGCTTGTCCTTCAGCCGCACGATCCGATAATGATTCTGCGAGCCGTCATCGAGCCGGCGCGGCATCAGGAACAGACCCACGCCGCGGGTGC
>JAHCKB010000324.1 GCA_026125985.1 Bradyrhizobium sp. | reverse complement strand
GCTGGAGACGGTGCGAGCCTCGCGTGCTGCGGTTGACCAGCGCCGCGGTCGCGCCGGCCGAACCGAGCCCGGCATCTGCTATCGCCTGTGGGACGAGCCGCAGACCGCCTCGCTTGCCGCCTACACCCAGCCGGAAATTCTTTCCGCCGATCTGTCCACGCTGGTGCTCGACCTCGCACAATGGGGCGTGGCCGATCCTCACCAGCTGGCCTTTCTCGACCCGCCGCCGGCCCCGGCTCTGAAAGAGGCGAGAAGCCTGCTGCACGAACTCGGCGCGCTCGACGCCGACGGCCGCATCACCGCGGAAGGGAAAAGCCTGCGCGCGCTGGCGCTGCCGCCGCGGCTGGCGCGCATGATCGTGGACTCCAACCGCTCAGGTTCGGGCGGAGAGGCCGCCGAGATCGCCGCCGTGCTCACCGAGCGCGGCCTGGGTGGTGACAGCGCCGATCTCGATGCACGGCTCGATCAGTTTCGCCGCGACCGCTCGCAGCGCGCCTCCAGCGCCCGCGACCTCGCGCGCCGCTGGGCGCAACAGGTTGCATCCGCGGAGAAGCCGAGCGGTGACGGAGAGCTCTCGACGGGCGTCATGCTCGCCTTCGCCTTTCCCGACCGCGTCGCGCGCAACCGCGGCAGCGGCAATTTCACGCTGGCCAACGGCCGCGGCGCTGCTGTCGAACAGACGTCGTCGCTGGCGCGCTCCCCCTACATCGCTGTCGGCGAACTTACCGGAACGGCCGCCAGCGGACGAATCCTGCTGGCAGCGCCAATTACGCAGGAAGAGATCGAGCGACACTTCGCCGACCAGATTGAAAACGCCGAGGAGATCAGCTTCGACCGCGGTGCGATGGCGTTGCGTGCGCGCCGCAGACGCACCCTGCATGCGGTCACGCTGTCGGAAGCGCCAATGCCGCTGTCGCCTTCCGCGGAGACGGCGAAGATTCTGGCGGATGGCTTGATCGCAACCGGTCTCGACCGACTACCGTGGTCGAAAGCGCTCAAGCAATGGCGCGACCGCGTGATGTTCCTGCGCAAGGCGGAAGTCGAAAGCTGGCCCGATCTCTCCGATGCGGCGCTGGCGGCGACGAGTGAGGCATGGCTCGTGCCTGCGCTCTACGACAAGACCTCACTGAAGGACTTTTTGGCAGGCGATCTCTCCGATGCCGTAATGAGCCTGCTGCCGTGGGAATTGCGCGCGCGGCTGGAACGTGAGGCGCCGACGCATTTCGAGGCGCCGACCGGCACCATGCTCGCGATCGACTATGAAGCCGAGCAGGGGCCGACCATCGCCGTGCGGCTGCAGGAGTTGTTCGGCCTCAACTCCCATCCCTCGATCGCGAAAGGCGCCGTCCCGCTGGTACTGGAACTGCTGTCGCCGGCGCAGCGACCGGTGCAGGTGACGCGCGACCTACCCGGCTTCTGGCGCGGCAGCTACGCGGCCGTGCGCTCCGACCTGCGCGGCCGTTACCCCCGTCACCCCTGGCCGGAAGATCCCGCCAATGCCATGCCGACCCGCCGGGTCAAGCCGCGCGGCACTTGAATACAATCCGTTAACGCTTCGCTCATCCTTTTCGCCAAAATGGCAGCCTTCGACTTCGCGGTTTAGTCGCGGTTTGGCGGCCAGCGTGGTGATATCGGCGGTCGTTCAAAATTTGCGTGAGTGGCGTGATGCGTAACATCCTGTTCTTTGCGGCGATCATTGCCGGGGCCGGCGTTTTCATGGCCCAACTGGCCGATCGCATGAGTCCGGGTCCCGCACTCGCCAATGCGCCGCGCAAGGAGGCGACGGTCGGAGTCGCTGCCGCGCCGACGAGCGGTCGCAGCATTTCCATCGCGCGCGACGCCCGCGGTCATTTCCAGACCGACGCCCGCATTGACGGTCAGCGCATCGATTTCATGGTCGATACCGGCGCCTCCGTGGTCGCGCTGAACGAAAGATCGGCCGCGCGCTTCGGCCTGCGCCCCTCGCGCGGCGACTACAACGCCACCGTCACCACCGCCAACGGCACACTGAAAGCTGCCCGCGCCCGCATCGCCATGATGGATGTCGGCGGCCTTGTTGTCCGCGACGTCGAAGCGATGGTGCTGCCGGACGAGGCGCTGTCGGAGAATCTGCTCGGCCTGTCCTTCCTGTCCAGGCTGAAGCGCTTCGAATACGCTAACGGCCGCCTGGTGCTGGAGCAATAAGCAGCCCGACTGCCTCCAAAAGCGCCTCATTTAATCGCCAAAAGCCCGCCTTCCGCCTTCCGCTGCGGCCGTGCATTCGCTATGGCTGCACGGTCCATTCAGCTTTTTTCCGAGGCCATTTCCCGATGTTTCCCAAGCCGAAGCCCGCACTGGTTCCCAATACCTATGCCTATGAATCCGAGCCGATGGTGAAGGCCACGGGCTTTCGCGAATATGACGCGCGCTGGCTGTTCGGCAAGGAAATCAACCTGATGGGCGTGCAGGCGCTCGGCATGGGGTTGGGCGCGCTGATCGCCGAACTCGGGGCGAAGCAGGAGATCGTCACCGGTCACGATTTTCGCGGCTACTCGGCCTCGATCAAATATGCGCTGATCTCGGGACTGCTCGCATCCGGCTGCAAGGTGCATGACATCGGCCTTGCCGTCACCCCGATGGCCTATTTCGCGCAATTCGATCTCGACGTGCCCTGCGTCGCCATGGTCACCGCCTCGCACAACGACAACGGCTGGACCGGCGTGAAGATGGGCGCCAACCGCCCGCTGACCTTCGGCCCCGACGAGATGACGCGGCTGAAGGAAATCGTGCTCAACGCGGCGTTCAAGAACAAGGTCGGCGGCTCCTACCAGTTCCATGAAAATTTCCCGGCGCGCTATATCGCCGATCTCACCAACCGTCCGAAGCTGAAGCGCAAGCTGAAGGTCGTCGTCGCCTGCGGTAACGGCACGGCGGGCGCCTTCGCGCCGCAGGTGATGGAGAAGATCGGCTGCGAGGTGATCCCGCTCGATACCGAGCTCGATCACACCTTCCCGAAATACAATCCGAACCCCGAAGACATGGAGATGCTGCACGCGATCCGCGATGCCGTGCTGCATCACAAGGCCGATGTCGGTCTCGGCTTCGACGGCGACGGTGACCGCTGCGGCGTCGTCGACAACACCGGCGAGGAGATCTTCGCCGACAAGGTCGGCGTGATGCTGGCGCGCGACATGTCGGCGATTCACAAGGAAGCGCAGTTCGTGGTCGACGTGAAGTCGACGGGCCTGTTCGTCACCGACCCGGTGCTGCAGCAGCAGGGAGCCAAGGCGACCTACTGGAAGACCGGCCATTCCTACATGAAGCGCCGCACCCATGAGATCGGCGCGCTCGCCGGCTTCGAAAAGTCCGGCCATTTCTTCTTCAACAAGCCGTTCGGCCGCGGCTATGACGACGGTCTCGTCTCGGCGATCGCGATCTGCGACATGCTCGATCGGGCGCCCGGCAAGTCGATGGCCGATCTGAAGAACGCGCTGCCCAAGACCTGGTCGTCGCCGACCATGTCGCCGCATTGCGCCGACGAGGCCAAGTACGGCATCGTCGACAAGGTCGTGAAGCATTTCGAGGCCGCAAAGGCCAGGGGCGAGAAGGTAGCCGGACAGCCGATTCGCGATCTCGTCACCGTCAACGGCGTGCGCGTTACCGCCGAAGACGGCAGCTGGGGCCTGATCCGCGCCTCGTCGAACAAGCCGGAGCTGGTCGTCGTGGTGGAAAGCCCCGTCAGCGAAAAGCGCATGCGCGACATGTTCGAGGCGATGGATTCGGTGCTGCGCACGTATCCCGAAGTGGGCGAGTATAATCAGAAGATCTGATTGCCTCGCCCTCGGCTTTCATGCGCCGGGAGGCCCGAACAGGGCGCGGAGCTTGGCGCCGGCGCCATGCGCCCGGCCGGCATCGTTGAACATGGCCGCCCATTCGCCCAGTGCCGTCCTGACCGGATTGAACGAGGGCTTGCCGCCGACGAGGCCGTAGCGCAGCTCTCGGCCAGCCGGCGGCTCGGCGAAGGTGCCGAACAGACGGTCGAACACGATCAGGATGCCGCCGAAGTTCCGGTCGAGGCATTCCTCGTTGGATGCATGATGCACGCGATGATGGTTCGGCGTGTTCAGCACCCATTCCAGCGGGCCCAGCCGCGGCACGAACTCGGTGTGGATGAAGAACTGATAGAACAGGTTGATGCCGAGCATGGCCACGATCATCATCGGATGAAAACCGAGCAGCGCGAGCGGCAGGAAGAACAGGAAATTCCCCGAAATGCTGCCGGTCCAGCCGAGACGGATCGCCGCGGTCAGATTGAATCGCGTGGTCGAATGATGCACCGAATGGGTGGCCCACATCCAGCGAATGCGGTGCGAGGCGCGATGCTGCCAGTAGTAAAGAAACTCGCTGCCGAGGAACAGCGCGGCGAGCGCCAGCAGGCTGGTCTGGTCGAAGTCGAACAGGCGATGCTGGTAGAGGAATGCGAAGGGGACGGCGACAATGCCGGCCTCTACGCTCCGCAGCAGCATCTGCCCCAATGCGACCCCGAATGACGCGGCGCTCTCGCGCCAGTCATGCGCCTCGCGGTCGGTCAGCCGGCTGATTCCATATTCCAGCGCCATCAGGCCGATTGCCATCGCCAGGATCAGGAAACGGGTATCGGCTCCGATCAATTGAGCGGCATGGGGCATGGCGTTCTCCTATTTCGGCAGGGCGCCGGCTGCTGCGGCGCTGCTCGTAAGCGCTTCGGCGCGGGGCATCGCCTGTGCGCAGGTCGGGCTGAGCTGGCTGGCATGGGACTGCAGGCAGGCGAGGATGCGTCCGCCGCCAGGAGTGACGTTGCTGCACAGGCGGCCGTAGTCGCCGCGGCAGATCTGCATCAGCGCCATGGCCTCGCTGCGCATCTGCGGAGTCGGTTGGGACTGTGCATGTGCGGGCAAGGTCGCGGCAAAGGCCAGCAGTGCTGCGATGGCGGTGGCGAGCTTTGGCCGACGAAGGTTATGAGACATGGTTGATTTCCTCTGAATCGATGATTGCTGCCAGGTGACCCGCCGCCCGAGCAAACTCCCGGACGGCGGGGCGTATCGGTGTCAGCGAGAGACCGTGCCGCTGCGGGTGTAGGTGTTTCCGGCAGGGCCGGTGCGCGTGGCGTTTCGCGTGCACACGCCGTTGGCGCAGCTGCCGGTCGCCTTGACGGTCGCAGT
>JAHCKB010000323.1 GCA_026125985.1 Bradyrhizobium sp. | reverse complement strand
GCGGGAGCAATCACCACGATCACCGATTTATCGGCGGGTGCGGACACGATCGCGCTCAGCCGTGCGATATTCACAAAGGTCGGCCCCGTCGGTCCGATGGCCGCCGGCGCCTTCTTCATCGGTGCCGCCGCACACGATGCCAGCGATCGCATCATCTACAATTCCACGACCGGCGCCCTGTCGTACGACTCCGACGGCACCGGGGCGCAGGCAGCCAGGCACTTCGCGACTCTCGGGCGGGGCCTCGCTCTCTCCGCCAACGACTTCGCAGTCGTTTGACCAGCAGCGCCTGAGAGAAGCTCACCAAGATCTCGGTGACATCGGTGAGGGCGGTGTCGGTCGGTGTGCGGCCCGGCGGGCGAGCTCTTCTTTCGCCGGTCGCTTGCTGTTTCCGGTTACTCCACGTTCCGACCTGCATCCGGATTCTGCTTCGTGAACTTCACCATCGTCTGGATCGGGTGGTACGCGGCAACGATCTCCATGGCGTAGCCGGCTGCCGTCGCAAGCGCACGGATATCCCCGGGACGATAGTGAAACGGATTGCGGTCGGGCTTCGTGGTGATGACCTTGCCGCGATAAGGCCAGCGATGCCGCATTTCGAGCGGTGCCTCGTCGTCCAGGAGGAACAGGGTGCTGTAATACGATGCGCCGGGTTTCAGGTGATCCCGCAGGTTGGCGAGGCAGAGGCGTATCCGGTCTTCGGAAAGGTGGCTGAACAGCGAGTTCGAGAACGCGACGTCCAGCGGGCGGCTCAGCCCTCCGAAATCGAAGCTGTCGGTCGCAACGAGCGTATAGTTGTCGCCGGTAACGTTCAGCCTGGCCAGAATTCCCTTTCCGAGTTCCAGCGCGTCCGCGTTGATGTCCAGGCCGTAATAGTGGCCGCCCTCCAGATACTCGACGGCCCGGCAGCCGAGGCGCAGCGGACCGCATCCGATGTCCGCCATCACCCAATCCTTGTTCAGGCCCGCGGCAATCAGGAAGTCGAGCTGCTCCTGACCGAGCTGCCAGCTCGCCGTGTTCTGGAAGTCCGCTCGCCTGAGAACGTTGCGAAGGAATATCTTCTCCCGGTATCTGTTTTCATGGCTTCGCATCGGTGGGATCACTCCCCGCAGGAGCGGGATCTTTCGATGGTTGTCATTTTCCGGGAACGTCATCGACGGCCGGACGCCCGTTCAGCAGCACCGGCTCATTACCGTCGGCCGGACAGCGCTCCCGGCCCGGGCGGCTGCCGCGGACCGGCGCAGACGCGCCCGCACGGAGCTGCGCCGCAGGCGGCTGCCATGCGCTCTTCGTCAAGATCAACGGCGTCTGCCAGGAAACCAGCGTGCCTCCGCCCCGGTCGTTCGCGAGCGGCCAACAGCTGCGATAAGCGAGCAGCCCAACCGAGTCGGCAAGCCCGGCCAGGAACTCGTCCGCGTAGTGGACGCGCTTGGGATAGAACCATCCATCGCGCGTGTTCTGCTCCGCCAGCGTCCGGCAACGACAATAGGTGACGACGGCGATCGTCCCGGCGTGGCAAGCCGATGCGATGGACCGAAAAAGCTGTTTCGTTTCGGCGACGCCTGTGTGGGACGCGATGGATTGGGCCATGATGAAATCGATCGGTTCGCCGACGAAGCTGAAATCGAAATCGGCATTGGGCGCGAAGACGGGGCGCTTGGCGCGCACGACCTCTCCGCTCTCGCCGCCGCCGAAGTGATGCTTCAGTCCTTCGATCACCAGGTTCCGGTTCGGTTCGATTCCGTAGTAGCGGCCTGGCAGCAGAAACGGAATCAGCAGGCGTCCCAGGCGGACGCTGCCGCAGCCGATGTCGAGAACACGGTGATATTCGCGTAACCCGAGATCGAACAGCAGCTCGAACTGCAGGCCGCCCAGGATATCGTACGTCGCTGGTGGGCCCACGAAAGCCCGATAGTGATCGTCACCTGCCTTCAGTTCGAGGCCGAGCTCGGCGACCTCCTCGGCGCTCAATCTCTCTCGCAGCGCCTTGCGGTGGCCGCGGCGGTCCTCACGACGGCTCACACGTTCCTTGCCCTTCTATCCCAGCCTTCCCGTCGACAACAGGTAACCGGTCGATGCTACAACCTCACGATGGCAGACGAAACACCCATCGTTTTCATCGGTGGTCTTGGCGGGTCGGGCACACGCGCGGTCGCGGGGGCAATCGCCGCACTCGGCTACTATCCCGGTGGATGTCTCAACGGCCCGAACGACAACCTGATCTTCAGCGAGCTGTTCGCGCAGCGTGACTGGCTGCGTTCTGAACCTCCGAAAACCGAGGTCCACGAGCGCCTCATCCTGTTTGGCCGGATCATGCGCGAGGGGATTCCTCCCGAAGCGACAAATACCTACCCTGGTCTCGCCAGGTTCGTCCTGGCACAGGGTCGGGGATTAAGTGGTCAACAGGGTGCGGTCGGCTGGATGACGAAAGAGCCGCACTCGCATCTCTTTTTGGAATCGATCCTGAGCTATTGGCCCCAAGCTGTGTTCGTTTACGTCGTGCGGCATCCGCTGGACATGGCATTCAGCCGCAACCGTCGGCAGTTGCGAGCCGGCGTATGGTTGTTCGGGTTAGACATTCGGGAATTCCCTACGAAGGAAGCTGCCAAGCTCGAATTCTGGATCCGGGCCCAGCGCCGCGTCGATAGATTGACCGCGCGCTTTCCAGAACGCATCCATGCTTTGCGCTACGACGGCTTCGTCGAGCAGCCGAAGCAAGAAATGGCGGCCCTTTTAGAAGCGCTGTCCCTGCCAGTACCGTGCGGGGACATCGAGACGGCTTGCGCCGGTGTCATTCGCTCCGAGAGCATCGGGCGCTACCGCAGCCAGGACCTGACTCAGTTCAGCGAGGACCAGCTCGGTTTCTGCCGCTCCGCCGGTTGGTCGGTCGAGCGATGACCGCGGGGGGGGGGCTGGTTGCCACGGGAGCGAAACGCCGTTGCCTCACCGTTCTCGGTATGCATCGGAGCGGAACCTCGGCTCTGGCCCGGGTCATCAACCTGCCTCGGCGCGACGATACCCGGGCCGGCAGCGCCGCCCCGGCGGCAGGCAAAGGCAAGCAGGAACCCGCACAAAGCGCGCCCGGCGAGCAAGCACTGGGAACCCTACGAAGTCACGGTCCTTCATCGCCGGCTTCTGCGCGCCGTCGGCTCCGACTGGGACGATCCGCGCAGGATTGATCACGCCGTCCTGCGTGGCGAGGCCGCCCAGGCGGCGCGCGGCGAATTGGCCGATCTGCTGGGCCGTAGCTTCCTCGAGTGCGATCTTCTTGTGGTGAAGGACCCGCGCGCATGCCGGCTCGTGCCGCTCTGGCACGACCTCCTCGCCGACCTCGAGGCGGATCTCCTCGCCGTGATTCCGCTGCGCAGCCCTGGCGAAGTTGCAAAGTCGCTCGCCGCCCGCAGCGGCACGCCGCTCGATGTAGCCGTAGCGCTCTGGTTGCGGCACGTGATTGATGCGGAGTCGGCAACGCGCCAGGTGAACCGCGCGATCGTCTGGTACGACGACCTTCTAACGGACCCTGTCGCAACCGCGGACAAGATCGCGCGCCAGCTGGACGTTGTCTGGCCGAATCAACCCGAGTCGGTGCGCGCCGAGATCGGGTCCTTCATCTCGCCGGGATTGCGTCATCATGCGGAGAAGGCCGCGCCCTTGCCCGGCACGCTGTCGCCGCTCGCTGCCAGGGTGGCGGCGCTGATGGAGCAGCTCGCCGCGGGCGCCTACCATCCGGCAGCTCTCGCCGAGCTCGACGAGATCGGCGCGGCACTCGACCGGGCGACCGGCGTGATCCGTCCGCACGTCCCGCTCGACGTCGTGTAGCGTGGCGGATCGGCGGAACGCGTGAGCGTTAGTCTCCGAATCCGCGAGGCGAATGGTGTCGTCGCAGTTCCAATTGCGGGTGTGAACGGCGGCGGCCTCGTCATCGGCTCGTCAATCGACGAGGAAACGGTCTTCAAGAACCGCCGGATGGACTTGTTCGATCCAGCCGACTGCGGTGAGCCGGAAGCGCAGATCGACGAGACCGCGATATTCGCCGGTTACCTTCTTCCTCATTATGGACATTTTCTGATCGAGAGCCTGGGTCGCATCTGGTTCGCCAAGCAGCGTCCGGATCTTCCCATCGTCTGGATCACGCGTCGGAGCGGCTATAGTCCCATGCAGCGGGAGATTCTCGATATCTTGGGCGTGCGGAACCGGCCTTTCTTCGTTTCGGCGCCGACGCGCCTTCGGCATCTCCTGATGCCCGATGCCGGCTTCTCCAAACGTCAGCCATGCCATCCTGCGCATGCGGCGACGCTCGGAGCTTGGCCGGCCTCCCCTCCGGCGGCGGGAAAGAAGCTGTGGCTGTCGCGAACCCGCCTCGACCATCACCATGCCGGCTTCACCAACGAGCCTGACGTAGAGGCGATCTTGCAGCGTCGCGGCTGGCAGATATTCCATCCGCAGGAGCACAGTGTAAGTTACCAGTTGCGGATGCTCGGTGACGCCGAGCGTCTCGCGGGCATCGAAGGTTCCGCATTCCACACCTTGCTGCTCACGGACCGGCCGCGCGCGCGGCTGACGATCGTCGCGCGCCGCAAGCGCCTGCACGAGAACTTCGAGTTCATCGGTAAAGCCAAGAATCTCAGCCAACGCGCGGTCCGGGCGCCGTTCGATGTGATTGGCGACAAGGATTTCGGCGGCAGGAAGCGACGCGCGACCTGGCGCTCGCCGCAGCAGGTCGCCGACGCCATCGACGCGCCTCTGGCTCGCCAGGACTTTGTGAACTTATCGCTTTGATGGCTGCGCAGCGTCTCGAAGGATGGCAACCCGAAGGGCGAGCGGCCGCTATCACGAGTCGCAGCGGCACCGCGCCTGTTGCCACCCTTCGAGACGCTCCGCTCCTCAGGGTGAGGAGGGAGGTTTGCCTCCGCCTTGTCCTGAGACTCGTAACTCATGCTCGTCGCGGCACACCAGCCTCATCCTGAGGAGCGGAGCGCAGCGCAGCGTCTCGAAGGATGGCAACTCGAAGGACGAGCAGCCGCTATCGTGAGGCGCAGCGGCACCCCGCCTGTTGCCACCCTTCGAGACGCTCCGCTTCGCTGCGCTCCTCAGGGTGAGGTGGGAATCACGCCTTCGGCCGCAGGAAGATCGTCGCCGAGTATGACAGCAGCGGCTTGCCGTCCTGCTCGAGCAGGCCGCGCAGGAAG
>JAHCKB010000322.1 GCA_026125985.1 Bradyrhizobium sp. | reverse complement strand
CGACGCTAGAACTTATTGAGTACGGACCCTAGCCCGAAGGGCGAAGACGGGCTGATAGTAGGCACCCCATCGGCTGCAACGGGCTCAAAACACGATGTGGTACGTCTACATCATCCGCAGCATTGAGTTCCCCGACCAGGAATACATCGGCGCGACCGAGGATTTGAAGCGACGGCTTCCCGAGCATAACGCTGGCCGATCCGCTCACACGGCCAAATTCAGGCCATGGAAGCTTGTCTGGTATTGCGCGTTCCCCGAAAAATACAAAGCGCTGGCCTTCGAGAAATATCTCAAGTCTCACTCCGGCCGCGCCTTCACCAAGAAGCGCCTCTAGCCCTCACACCGGCTCCCTCTCCTCGATCGCCGCGTTCAGCCTGTCGCGCAGCGACTCCACCTCCTTACGCAGCGTCACGAGCTCACCCACCGAACATTGCGACGCGGCGAGGATCGACAGCGGCAGACCACGCGCCTTCTCCTTCAGACCCTCTCCCTGTGACGTCAGCGTCACGATGACCTGGCGTTCGTCCTCGCTCGAACGCGTGCGTCTCACCAGGTCCGCAGCCTCGAGCCGCTTCAGGAGCGGTGTCAGCGTGCCGGAATCGAGAAACAGCCGCGCGCCGATCTCCTTCACCGGAACGCCATCCTGCTCCCACAGCACGAGCATGACGAGATATTGCGGATAGGTCAGGCCCAGCCGGTCCAGCATCGGCTTGTAGAAGCGGTTGAAGGCGTGCGCGGCGGAATAGACCGCGAAGCAGAGCTGGTTGGCCAGCAAGATCGGCTGATCGCCTGCGGGTTTCCGGACCATGCAAGACCTTCTCATTCCTAGGAAATTACCGGGACATTCTGGGGCGCCGCCGCCGCTTTATCAATTGCGCGCAATTAATTGTGACCATCTATTTTATGATTGTAAGCAATTAGATTGTGTGCAATACAAATCGCGCGAACAGAAGCACCCCAATGGAGACCCCCATGTCCGTGAAAGTTCTCTACAAGACCAGCGCCAAGGCCACCGGCGGCCGCGACGGCGCCGCCGCTACGCTCGACGGCGCGCTGAGCGTCAAGCTGTCCACCCCGAAGGAGCTCGGCGGCGGCGGCGGTCCCGGCAACAACCCCGAACAGCTCTTTGCCGCAGGCTACGCGGCCTGTTTCATCGGCGCGATGAAGGCCGTGGCCGCCCAGGGCGGCGGCGTGAAGGTGCCTGCCGACGTGTCGGTCACCTCCACGGTCGGCATCGGCCCGCGTTCGGAAGGCGGCTTCGGTCTCGACATCGATCTTGCTGTTTCGCTGCCCGGCGTCCCCCAAGCCGACGCCGAGGCGCTGGTGGCGAAAGCCCACCAGGTCTGCCCCTACTCCAACGCGACGCGCGGCAATGTCGACGTCCGCCTGACGGTGGTCTGACGGACAAGCGCCTGCGGGCAGCGAACGGCCCGCGGCATTCCGCCTCGCGGGCCGTTTTCGCTTGCGTCATACGCCTGTGCGCCGGGAGGCATTGCTGCCTTCCATGAAGCCCGTTAGCTCTTGGCCGAGTTCAGCTCAGCCAAGGTTGTTTTCATGAATGCCCCAGTGACCTCCGCGATGACGGGTCTGCGCGTGATCGATCTCACGCGCGTGCTCGGCGGCCCCTATTGCACGCAGATCCTCGCCGACCACGGCGCCGACGTCATCAAGGTCGAACCGCCCGCAGGCGACGAGGTGCGCGACTGGGGCCCGCCCTTCCACGAGGAGGACGCCGCCTATTTCGTCGGCATCAACCGCAACAAGCGTTCGATCGGTCTCGACCTTGCGTCCGAAGGCGGCCGCGAGGTGCTGATGAAGCTGCTCGAGACCGCTGACGTCCTGATCGAGAACTTCAAGCCGGGCACGCTCGACAAATGGGGCATCGGCAACGACGTGCTGCGCGCCAAATTCCCGCGGCTCGTGCATTGCCGGATTTCCGGCTTCGGCGCCGACGGCCCGCGCGGCGGCAATCCCGGCTATGACGCCATCATCCAGGCCATGAGCGGCATGATCGCCGCCACCGGCTCGCCGGAGAGCGGCCCGATGCGCATCGGCGTGCCCGTGGTGGACATCACGACCGGCCTCTATGCCTGCATCGGCATCCTGATGGCGCTGTCGGAGCGTCAGCGCTCCGGGCTCGGCCAGTTCCTGGAGACGACGCTGTACGAGACCGGGCTTGCCGTGATGCATCCGCACACGGCGAACTATTTCATGCATGGCAAGCCGCCCTCGCTCACCGGCAACGAACACCCGAACCTGGTGCCCTACGCGATCTTTCCGACCAAGACCGACAACATCTTCATCGGCGTCGGCAACGACGGCACCTTCCGCAAGCTCGCCAGGGAAATCGGCAAGCCCGAGCTCGGCACCGACCCGCGCTTTGCCCGCAACAAGGACCGCATCGCCAACCGAGAGGCGCTGCGCGCGGAGCTTGCCGCCGTGTTCAGCCAGCATGAGGCCGAGCCGCTCTGCAATCGCCTGCTCGCCGCAGGCCTTCCCGCAGGCCCCGTGCAGAAGATCGACCAGGCCCTGACCAACCCGCACACCATCCACCGCGGCGATATCATCGCCAAGGACTGGTACAAGGGCGTCGCCTCGCCGATCCGGCTCGAGCGCACCAAGCCGAGCCTGCGGCGAACCCCGCCCAAATTCTCGCAGCACTCGGCCGAGGTCCTTGCCGAGTTCGGTTATTCGAAGAGCGAGATCGAGGCGCTGGTGGCGAAAGGCGTGGTCTGCGGGACCGAGCGGAAGCGCTGAATCATCGCGCTTCTCTCAAGGTACGGCAGCCGCTGGCCGAGCCGGAAATATCTGTCCGACTCGACTACCCGACCGCAGTGCACTGCACTGCGGCAGGTCGGTCGCGGCCAAATTTCTGCTTCCACAAAGGTTCACTTCCCCCATACAATTGTTTCGCTTATACGGTCATTTACCCGTCATCCGCGGCTGTTAACGCAACAATACGATGATGGTACCAACCGGGAGGAATCTGATGGCTCTTCGACAATTCGGCACGGCTGCAGCCGTCGCAGTCACGCTGGCATTCGCCGCCTCGCCCGCGCATGCGGTGATCGAGATTCAGTGGTGGCACGCCATGACGGGCGCCAACAATGACGTCGTCAACAAGCTGGCCGAGGAGTTCAATGCCAGCCAGTCCGACTACAAGGTCATGCCGTCCTACAAGGGCAACTATCCCGACACGATGAACGCCGGCATTGCCGCGTTCCGCGCCGGCAACGCGCCGCACATCATGCAGGTGTTCGAGGTCGGCACCGCCACCATGATGGGCGCCACCGGCGCCATCAAGCCGGTCTACCAGCTCATGAAGGACGCTGGCGAGCCGTTCGACCCCAAGGCCTATCTGCCGACCATCACCGGCTATTACTCGACGTCCAAGGGCGAGATGCTGTCGTTCCCCTTCAATTCGTCCTCTGCGGTGATGTGGATCAACAAGGATGAATTGAAGAAGGCCGGCGTCACGGAAATCCCGAAGACCTGGCCTGACGTGTTCGCCGCCGCCAAGAAGCTGAAGGCCGCCGGCCACGACACCTGCGGCTTCTCCAATTCATGGGCGTCCTGGATTCATATCGAGCAGTTCTCGGCCTGGCACAACGCGCCGATCGGCACCAAGGCTAACGGGCTGGACGGCTTCGACACCGTGCTGAAGTTCAATTCGCCGCTGCACGTGAAGCATCTGCAGAATCTCGTCGACCTGCAGAAGGACAAGACCTACGACTATGGCGGGCGCACCTCTACCAACGAAGCCCGCTTCGGCTCCGGCGAATGCGCGATCTTCCTGACCTCGTCGGGCTACTACGGCACGGCCAAGCGCACCGCCAAGTTCGACTTCACCTCGGTACCGATGCCGTATTATCCCGACGTGGCGGGCGCGCCGCAGAACTCGATCATCGGCGGCGCTTCGCTGTGGGTGATGGGCGGCAAGAAGCCGGAAGAGTACAAGGGCGTCGCCAAGTTCTTCACCTTCCTGTCGGATACCGGCCGCCAGGCCAAACTGCACCAGGAATCCGGCTATCTGCCGATCACCAAGGCGGCCTATGAGAAGACCATCAAGGATGGCTTCTATGAGAAGAACCCGGTCCTGCAGACTCCGCTGAAGGAACTCACCAACAAGGAGCCGACCGAGAACTCGCGCGGCCTGCGCTTCGGCAACATGGTGCAGATGCGCGACGTCTGGGCCGAGGAGATGGAAGCGGCGCTGGCCGGCAAGAAGACCGCCCAGCAGGCCCTCGATGATGCCGTTGCAAAGGGCAACGCCATGTTGCGGACCTTCGAGAAGACTGCAAAATAGGCCCGATCAAAAGGGGGGCGTCATTGCGAGACACCCGGTCAGCGCGAAGCGCCGCCGGATGACGGGTAAGGCGAAGCAATCCATGGTCCGACATCCGGACAGGTGGATTGCTTCGTCGCTTCGTTCCTCGCAGTGACGACGGGATTTGCATGGAAAAGTCGACCGTCTTCAACAACAAGCTGCTGCCCTATTTCCTGATCTTCCCGCAGCTCGTCATCACCATCGTCTTCTTTTACTGGCCCGCGAGCCAGGCCGTCTGGCAATCCTTCCTGCGCGAGGATGCATTCGGCCTCGTCTCGGAATTCGTCGGGCTGGAGAACTATCAGGCGCTGTTCGCCCAGCCCGCCTATTATGCATCGATGCTGACGACCGTAATCTTCTCGACGCTGGTCGCCCTGCTCTCGCTTTCCATCGCGCTGTTGTTCGCAACGCAGGCCGACAAGAGCCTGAAGGCGGCTCCTGCCTACAAGACGCTGCTGATCTGGCCCTATGCGGTCGCCCCGGCAGTGGCAGGCGTGCTCTGGTTCTTCATGTTCCAGCCTTCGCTCGGCCTGCTGTCGCGCCCGTTGCGCGGCATGGGCGTCGACTGGAATCCCCTGCTCAACGGCACCCACGCCATGATCCTGGTGGTGATGGCCTCGGTGTGGAAACAGATCTCCTACAATTTCCTGTTCTTCCTCGCCGGCCTGCAATCGATCCCGCGCGCGGTGATCGAGGCGGCGGCGATCGACGGCGCCTCGCGCACGCGCCGTTTCTGGACCATCATCCTCCCGCTCTTGTCGCCGACCGTGTTCTTCCTCGTGGTCGTGAACATCGTTTACGTGTTCTTCGACACCTTCGGCATCATCGATGCGATGACGCAGGGCGGCCCCTCGAAAGCGACCGAGACGCTCGTTTATAAAGTATTCTTCGAT
>JAHCKB010000321.1 GCA_026125985.1 Bradyrhizobium sp. | reverse complement strand
CAGCAATCCGATTGCTGATATCCCGTACTCGATAGGCGGGTTACCGGCGGACGCGCCGCCGCGACCGAGGTTTGGCAGGCTCAGCGTACAGAAGAAGCGGCGAAGCCAAAGCGGAAGAGTGCTCAGCAGTAGAACGGCGAAAAGCTATCAGGTCGCCCAAGTCAACCAGACCAGGACAACATAGCTCCAGCAGACCATCACGCCCACGATCCCGCGTCCGGGAGTCGCACGCACAACATCGCGAAACGCAATCAGCGCTGAAATGGCTGCCGTGAGAACAGTGGCGATGATCGGAAAAGAAATCACGTCCGAATCTCTCTCTGTTTACAAATTAGCGCGGCAAACTAAAGGTTGCAATGCTCTAGGGTGTTTGTGGCGTACTCGACCGGCCGTCGTAATTGGCGCCACAGCGTTTGGCTCGCATTCCTGCGCTACTCCCGCGTCGGCCTTCTCAAGCGAACTCCAGGGCCGCCACCGTTTTCGTCGATGAACTCGACGCCGGCGGATTCCAAGGTGGCTCGAAGCGCCGCTTCATTGGCAGCTGTGACTGGAATTTTTCCGTCAATCGTTTCCACCCGCCGAATGGTGGCTACGCCAACCTTTGATGCCTTGGCTAAGTCTAGGGCGCTCCACCTGAGCAGGGCGCGCGCGGCTCGCAGCTGAGCACTGGAAATCCTCATAATGTCACTTGTATTCTAGATATGATATTGTATGATTCATACAATTCTTAAGGAGTCGTCAGATGAATTCTACGCCAAAACGAATAGCTGATTCACGCCACCGCCGCTCCTTCATAGGCGGATCGGACGCCCGGATCATCATGGGGGACGATGAAGCCGCCCTGATCCGGCTCTGGCAGGAGAAGCGAGGCGAGGTCGAGCCCCCAGACTTGTCGGGCGAACTACTGGTCCAGCTCGGCTCTGTGACCGAGGACCTGAACCGGCGCTGGTTTGAGCGGAGTACCCGGCAAACCGTCCGAGACGTCCAGCGGCGTGTTTTTCATCCGGTCCACAAGTGGATGGCGGCAACCCTGGACGGGCGCGTGGAGGGCTCCGGCGCGGTCTTTGAGGCCAAGTTCATGCTGCCCTGGAATTTCTCGGAAGAAGCGGCTGCCGAGAAGCACATGGCTCAGCTCCAGCACAACATGTGGGTGACCGCGTCGCGGTCAGCCGTTCTTTCCATTGTCACCGGCGGAGGCAAATGGGTGGAAATCACCATTCCAGCCGACCCGCTCTATCAGCATCTGCTGCTCACGGCTGAAAAGAAGTTCTGGCGCTGTGTCGAAAGCGGTGAAGCGCCTAGCTTGTTCGGCATCGAACCGCCACGGCCCCGGCTTGAGGCGGTTCGAAGCGTCGATATGAGCGGCTCGAACGCTTGGGCGGAGTTGGCCGACCTATATCGCGTCACCCGCGCTGCTGCGGGCGAGCATGACCGTGCCAAGGCGGAGCTGAAAGCCCTCGTCCCTGAGGACGCCAGGGAAGCCTCAGGTCACGGCGTGCGGGCCAAGCGCTCCAAGTCCGGAGCGATCAGCTTTGAAGTCCTGGAAGCGGTGGCCGGCCATGCCGCGCTCTAGCGAAAGCATCGGCGCACTGGCGGCAGCGCTCGCCAAGGCGCAGGCCGAAATCCAGAACCCGGAGAAATCCCTGACGGCAACCATCGTCTCGCCCTTTCCACGCGAGGGGATGCGGAGCTTTCGCTATGCGTCGCTGTCGGCCGGGCTCGATCTGGTGCGCAAATGCCTTGGCCAGCACGAGATCGCAACGATACAGGCCACCGCCATCGACCAGGACAAAGGCCTGATCAGTCTCACCACAACGCTCGTCCATGCCTCCGGCGAATGGGTCTCTTCGGACTGGCCGGTCTGCCCGGTCAGCGAAACGGTTGCGCCCCATCGGCTGGGGGCAGCACTCACCTATGCACGCCGCTATGCCCTGTTCACGCTGGTCGGCATTGCCGGCGAGGATGATGTCGATGCGCCCGATCTCGCGCCGACGGTCGCGGCGCAGCCACCATTAACTCAGGTCTCAGGCGGGTCCGTGCCGGCCGCTGCAAAACGTGCGCGCTCGGACAGGTCGAGTCCGCTCCAGCTCATGCCCGGAGATTCCGAAACGCTCCGACTAAGGCTCCTTTCAGAGCTGGAGCAACTCGCAGATGGCGAGGCTATGGCTGCGTGGGCGCACCGGGTGCTGCCGCTGAAGAACCAGCTTTTGGCTGAAGACTGCCACGCCCTCGAAGCTGGCTTTACGGCGAGGCTCCGCGCGCTTGGCGAAGTTGCAACAGAAGAGGGAAGCGAGAACCAAGAAGCCCATGCGAAGGAGCCTGGGCAAGGGCGATCCGAGCCAGCTTTTGCCGAACCAGCCCATGCGGAACCAGTCCAGACGGTCGTCACCGTCATTGCCAAGCCGGTGCGCGAGCGTGATCGCAATCATCTACGCTTTGTGGCGAGACAGCCCTGCCTTGCCTGCGGCCGTACTCCCTGCGATCCCCACCACATCAAGTATGCCGAGCAGCGGGCGATGGGGCGCAAGGTCAGCGACCGCTTTACTGTTCCGCTTTGCCGGCTGCACCACCGGGAGCTCCATCGCCGCGGCGACGAACGCGGCTGGTGGAAGTTCCACGACATCGATCCATTGGCCATTGCGGCGAGGCTGTGGGCCATCACCCATGTGCTGGAAGAAGCCGAGGCAGGCCTGGAAGGCGAAACGGTCAGCCCTCTCCCAAAGCGCAACAGGCGGCGGCAATCTAGCAACGGAGCGAGTCTTGGAGGGGATCAGGTGTGACCATTGCGATGCCGTCAATCGCAGGCCGGTCTGCGGGCGATGCCGATCAGAATTAGTCGAACCGCTCTTCATCAAGGTCGCGTGGCTGGTCTTTCACTTCCGCAAGCAGCTTTATCTCGTCTTCGCTGCCGCTGCGGTGTGCATCTACATGTGGACTCCATGGGAACTCTTTCAGTCGCCGCGCAGTTACGTCGAGTGCAAGGAGCTTGCGGCTAGAACCGCTCGTTCGAACGCCGCCATGTATGTTCTCATAAGTAACTGCTCGGCGAGGTTTCCGCAGTCACCCTAGACACATGAGCATCGGCCGGTCTCGCAGGCGCGCTTGACAACCGCATTTCATGAGTGAGTTCTTCAATTGAGCGACGATGAAGCAGCCGATAAGGCCTTTGCCGCATTGCACGAGATCTTCTCCCGGCCATCCGCCGGGAAGAGTTATCGTACGTACGAACTCACCTTCATAAAGGGGAGGCCTGTGTTCACGCTGAGCGAATTTGACCGGATGTTTGAGGAGATGCTCGAGCAAATGCCATCGAGATCGAACGAAATACACGACGGCGATGAATCCCGTTGAAGTTCGCCGCTGCTCACGCGTTCTGTTGGCAAGATCAGCGATTTCTCATCTTTCTGTCCTGTTGTGCAACGACTAATCGAAGCCTTCGCGATGGACGTGTGGCGGCGAAGTGCTCGATCGCTACCTTGGAGGTAACCCTTAAGGCCTTTCCAAGGTAGCTATTCAGACCACCTCCTAGGCGACCTACCACTCGCGACGCATTTCAGGGCGGCCACCAAGGTGGCATCGAAGCCACCCTTCAAGGCACGCTCGAAGCCTGCCTCGGCGACAACCGTGTTCGAGCCGGAGCTCAGCCCTCCGGGATGACTTCAAGGTGGCCTCTAAGGTGACCTCCAAGGTGAGCGTTGAGGCTCGCTTAGCGTTCAAGATTAGGGGGGGCCGACGCGCGAAAATCAGTAGTTATTTGTCAATTGCGTGTGCGCAGTGCCGCTCTTCGACAAACCTGTGCATATCCTGCAAGGAGGAAGCGACGACACTAGCGCGGTAAGCCAACCCCGTGTTGCGCTGATCGGCCTGTGAGGTGATTGATTCGTTTTTCGTACCCCTCCTGACATGTTCGGGCTTTGCCGCATGGAGTGTGCACCCGATCATCTCAAGTACATAGAGCGATCAGCCGCCGATCTGGTCAGGGGTAATTTTCGCCCCCGGACGTATGTGAAGTGTGCGTAGCGAGCTGATCATGTCAGAGAAGCCTTTTCGTAAACCGAGCGCCCTTAAGCACGGCGCGTTCTCCAAGATCATTCTGCTGCCTTGGGAGGATCCGAAAGAATTCGAGGCACTGCGCTGCGATCTTTATGAGTATTTTCAGCCCGAAGGGTCCCTGGAAAAGGACGCGGTCAA
Organism: Bradyrhizobium sp.; assembly: GCA_026125985.1. Lineage (GTDB taxonomy): Bacteria > Pseudomonadota > Alphaproteobacteria > Rhizobiales > Xanthobacteraceae > Bradyrhizobium. The sequence goes on along the minus strand of JAHCKB010000321.1, from coordinate 1,032 downwards.
TACAATCCTCAAGGCTATGTGGGCCAAGCGGCGGGTAGCCGACAAACGGCTGTTCGACACAACCGCCCAACTCGATCGCGTCCAGAACCAGGTGCTTTGGGAAGACCCGCCTGCCTTCTTCGACACCAAGAGAGAGGCGCTCATCCATCGGTTTTCAAACCTGTTCTCCAAAAAGCCGGAGGCACGCCCTGCGGGCCAGATGGCATCGCCTCAGGAAGACTATTCGCAATTGCTCGGCTTTAGCTCAAGGCTATATGGCGATACCTCGCCCTCAATTCTGAAGCTGATGATCGGGGGGCTTCCCCCGCAATTTGCCGCGCATTTGGAAGCGAAGGTGCCCTTGGACAACTTTGAATCGAGTGGGGAATGGGCCTTCGCGCTCAAGCAGGAGGTGGACAACGTCCTGCTGCCGAAGGTGCGTGGCCAGGCACCTCCTTCCGACGGTTTCGCGATTGCTGCTTCGGAATTCCTGACCGTCGATCGCATCCTTGAAGATCAGGCGATCGAAGAACGTCTTGATGTCCAGATCGACCGCGCCACGCAGCGCCTTAACCGGCTGAAGATGGGGAGGCAGCTCTATGCGGTTAATCAATCAAAGGTAGTTAAGTCAAAAAATAACAATCAAATTGAGTATGTTGCAAGCAAGACCGTGGAGAGTGAAATAGCTTCTGAAGTTGTGGTGGAGGATCGCACACCTGCAACTAACGAGAGTAAATCTGCAAATTGAACAGGATGAGGAGTTGCACTGGCTTATCGTGACCTTGGTAACCGAGTGCAGCAAATTGTGTCTTCCAGTGGCCCGACCGGCCTGCTAAGCGGCTGGCGGGGAAAGCGGCAGGCGTTGTCGCATTCCGGGAATTTGCCAGCTTTCGTAATGGCTTGTACCGGTTGATGAGGGGGATTGGATGCGAGTCGGCGTGATAGGCGCGGGCGTGATGGGGACCAATCACGCGCGCGTTCTTGGGGGATTGCCGAACACCACCATGGTCGGAATCGTGGACCCGTTGCCCGAGCACCGGGCAAGGGCGACCG
>JAHCKB010000320.1 GCA_026125985.1 Bradyrhizobium sp. | reverse complement strand
ATGAGCTGATCAAACTCGCCATCAGCCACGCCGACAAGCAGGAGGAAGCGTGGCGGCGCACGTTGAACGGCTGGGGAAGCAAGAGTGACTTGGTCAAGCTGACAGGCGTCAGCGAGGGTATTGTGTCGATGATGCGCCGGGTTGTGAAGCAACACCGTGGGCAGGAGACACCGGCCGGGAGGCAGTTGCGTGAGCAGCTCGGGCCCAACCTTTCGACGTACAGCTGGAGCCGTGTGCGTGCGGAATGGGTAGGCCTAACGCCCACCGAATGGTCCCTTGAGGAGGAGGCGGCGAAGCTCGCACGCAACCTTAGCAAACGCATGACGAATACGTTGTCGAAGAACCCCGAGGTGACCGCGAGGGCCTTGTGGATCTACGATCCGCACTTGTGCAGCGAACTCGCCGCTGCCCTCAGCCGCCACGTCAAGAACGAGCAGTTGGAGGAAGCCCACGAGACGCAGCTGGAAGCAATGCGGGCCATTGGGGCCATAGCGTACACGGAAGAGTAAGCCCCCGGGGTGCAAGAAGGACCCAGCCTATGCACCCTGCATAGGGATGCGGGGGACCCAAAAGTTAATAAGCGGGAGGGTAAAATAACACCTTATATAAAGAGGCAGGTTACTCCCGTTGGGCAGGCCCATGGGGAGATGCAACCGGAGCCAGGCGGCGGCGCTGGGGCTTTACGAGAAGGAACTTGAAACAGCGGAAGCCGACGCGAGCAAAAAGGGTCCCATACAGCTAAAGGAGGCTCATCAGGCGCCTAGGCGGCTTCCGCTATGAAGTACCCATCGTTTTGCACTTGGTAGCGAACTACACTAGATGCGACGCCGATTTCCCCCGCCACCTCGTCGAGTGCAAAAGGTGAAACCTCTTTTGCTTCACCGAGACGCTTCCTCAGGAACTGGACAGGAGCCAACAGCTCGGCGGCAAACGCCCTGCTTGCCTGTTGCGGGCGGGTCTTCGCCGTGGTGACGAGATGGGACGCATCGCGCTCATGAGACCAAGTAAGAAAGGAAGCACGGGCGGCAGCAAACTTTTGATGCGCTTGAGTTGGACCAAGCACAGTCAGGCGCATATCGTCTTCGTGACGCACCACGGCGGCCGAGACGAGAGAGGGGACGCTCGTATCGGCGTCTGCAACAACGTCTTGGCCGAAGTCGAGTTTCAAGTGGTCAAAAAACGCGCGATACCCAGAAGGATCATCGTTTGCAATGCCTAGCGCCTTGCGGGCTACATCCGTTGCACGATAGCCCCATTCGTACGCACGAGGTCGCGTATCGGAGGGCTTCGATGCTCTAATGAGCTTCCCAACCTTCACAGGAACTGTTTTCTCGAGCTTGGTCGAGATTTTGCGGGTAAGCGCAGCAGTCCTTTGAAAATTCGCGACGTTGGCTGCGTCGCACAGGTCGGCGAGCATCGTTTCTGAAACGTTGTCAGAGAACTTCTCTAGGGCTTGATCAATTTCCGGGTGATCTACGTACGGGCAAAGTCCTAGCGAGCCTATCAAGCGGCAATACACCTCTTCCTCTGCAGAAGTGCTCTTTACTCTTGACCACGCAACCTGGGCATCAGAACCGTTGACGCCTTTTTGGCGTAAACGATCAACGACAGCATCAACGAATGCTGCGAGCCGGGCACGAACGGCTTCGCGGGGCACCAAGGCAGATGCAGCTTCGGTAAAATTCAGTCGGGCAAACCGGAGGTAACTAGGTCGAGCGGTAATCTCAATTGCCTCTCCCGTGGGTGCGAACAGCACATCTGGTAGAGCGAAGCCATTGCGAGCCGTTCCCAGCCAATGCCGCATACGGAAGTCAGCCTCAGCGTCCTCTCTTTCCTGCTTTCGCGGCTCGTACAGGAGTGCCCACCAATTCTGCGCGAGCCATTCCGCGACGAAATAGGTAGGCAACGGGAGATGGGAACCCCTATCGCCTCTATCAGATTGGTACGAAGTAACGGACTTGCCTTCTACCAACATTTCAACGCGGGCAACCGTCTCGTCGACAAGCGGATTTCCACCGGTACCCGGCTTATCCGGCCAGTCCAGCGTGAGTGCAAAATCGCTTGCTATCGGTAATTCTTCGGCCATTGCCGTTCATCTTCTAAAGGATACGCGTGATACTCGCCATTTCCGCTGTTCGTAAGCCGAGCCTCATACAGGACATCACCATGGGGGTGCCAAGCATACCGAGGATACCCATTCTCCCATATGATTGACACTCGCCCTATAAGTATTGCCTCTCTCAGTACTCGGGTAGCCTCTACGTTGTTCCAGAATTCCGGGCATCTACTGGGGTGCCCAGCCCGAGCCGCAACGGGGCCCATTCGGGCAGCGGCGACACGATGATAAGGGCTGCCAGTGTATCTTACGTTAGCCGCCGCACGGCCCATAGCATCACGATATGCCTTCGCAGCAGTGGCGGAAAGCACACCAAAGTCGAGCATTTCCTTAACCTTAAAGGGCGCCGCCGACTGGTCTTGTTGCGGCTTCTTGAACTTTGCCACCTTGTTCCCCACCCCTAACATAGGTTGAAGCAACTAGCTGACGCGTTCAAGAGATGTCGATAGGACCGCCCTAAAATAGGCGTCCCTATCAACGACGCAATCCTTGACACTAAAGAAATCACATGCTGATGATCGGGTCGCCCGGCGCGGGCAAATCGATGCTGGCCGCGCGGCTGCCCTCGATCCTGCCGCGGCTGTCGCCGGCGGAATTGCTCGAAGTCTCCATGATCGCCTCCGTCGCCGGCGAGATCCGCGACGGCGCGCTCACTGCACGGCGTCCGTTCCGCAGCCCGCATCATTCGGCGAGCATGGCGGCGCTGACCGGCGGCGGCATGCGCGCCAGGCCCGGCGAAATCTCGCTGGCGCATCAGGGCGTGCTGTTCCTCGACGAGTTGCCGGAGTTCGACGCGCGTGTGCTGGATTCGCTGCGCCAGCCGCTGGAGAACGGCGAGGTCGCGGTGTCCCGCGCCAATCATCGCGTCACCTATCCGGCGCGGTTCATGCTGGTCGCCGCCATGAACCCGTGCCGTTGCGGCCATGCTTACGAGCCCGGCTATTCCTGCAAGCGCGGCCGCATCGACCGCTGCACCGCGGACTACCAGATGCGGATCTCCGGCCCGCTGATGGACCGCATCGATCTGCGCATCGAAGTGCCGGCGGTGACGGCCGCCGATCTGATCCTGCCGCCGCCGTCGGAGGGCTCGGCCGAAGTCGCTGCCCGCGTCGCCGCCGCGCGCGACGTCCAGCTTGCGCGCTTTGCGAGCGCCGGCATGCCGAACGTCCGCACCAATGCAGAAGCGCCGGCCTCGCTGCTCGAAACCATCGCGCAGCCGGATGCGGCCGGCCAGAAGCTACTGCGCGAGGCGGCCGAGACCATGCATCTCACCGCGCGCGGCTATCATCGCGTGTTGCGGGTGGCGCGCACGCTCGCCGACCTCGACGGCACCGAGAAGATCGGCCGGCTGCATCTGGCCGAAGCGCTGTCCTATCGTGCGTTGGCCGACGATCTGCGCCGCGCGGCGTGATCCCGCGGGCCCGTCAACGCGGCGGTAACCCCTCTTCTTTACGCTCCGCCAACCATAGGCCCCGCGTGTCCTGCCGGAGTGAGTGTTCCATGTTGCGTTTGCGGATGTTCGTTCGACCGAAGACCCCCTCCTTGCCCCGCGCCGCGCTCCCGGGCGCCCGCAGCGGATCGGCCCTCAGCCCATTCGCCACCCTTTAACCTTTCATCAACCCTGTTCGTATCGCGCTCCGCACGCGCGCCGCGGCTTCAAGCACTTCGCAACGCCGAACGACGCATGGTGACGACGCAGCACGGGGCGACTGCGCAGAAATTTTTCGGGGAATTCGGCGATGGGACGGGCCTTCCGGATCAAGATGCATATCCGCCGCTTTGCGCGCCGGCATCCCTGGCTCACCGCAGCCGTCCGTTCCTTCATGATCTTTTCTGCTGCTTTCGGCGGCGCCTATGGCTTCATCGCCGGCAGCACCTCGCCGGTTGCCGGCTATGACCCCCATGCCTTTGCAATTGGCGCGAGCTTCCTGTTTGCGCTGGCCTGCCTCTGGATCGTCACGCAGGGCATTCGCCTGCGGCTGATGCACCGCAAGCTGCGCAGGATTGCGATGCATAACGAGGCCATGGCCGACCGCAATTGGGAGCTGCAGGAATCCGAAGCGCGCGCGCGCAGCCTGTATGAATCGCAGGGCGACCTGATCGTGCTGCGCGATGCGGAAGGTCGCATCACCTTCGTCAACGACGCCTATTGCAGGCTTGCGGGCCAGCCGCGCGAAAAGCTGGTCGGAAGCACGGCCGCACTCGAGGTCATCGAGCAGGGCGACACCGCGCTGGAGCCGAACGGCACCCGGGTCCACGACCAGAAGATCGCGACCCCGCTCGGTCCGCGCTGGATCGCATGGCGCGAAGGGCTGGTGCGCAGCGACGTCGGCAGGCCGGCCGAGATGCAGAGCGTCGGCCGCGACGTCACCGACCGGACCGAGAGCGAGCGCGCGCTGGCCGAAGCACGCGATCTCGCTGACGCCGCCAACCGCGCCAAATCGCGGTTTCTGGCGATGGCTTCCCACGAGATCCGCACCCCGCTCAACGGCATCATCGGCATGAGCGGGCTTCTGCTCGATACGCCGCTGACGCCGGAACAGGCGACCTATGCGCGGGCGGTCAAGACCTCGGGCGACGCGCTGCTCGCGCTGATCGAGGAACTGCTCGACTATTCCAAGGTCGAGGCCGGCAAGATCGACCTTGCAACCCGCCCGTTTGCGCTTGCCACGCTGATCGAGGACATCACCGAATTGCTGGCGCCGCGCGCGCAGGCCAAGAACATCGAGATTGCCGCCTATGTCGACGACCAACTGCCGCGCGAGGTGGTCGGCGACGCAGCGCGGCTGCGCCAGGTGCTGCTCAACCTTGCGGGCAATGCCATCAAGTTCACTTCAAGTGGCGGCGTCGCGCTGATCGTCGAGCCCGGCATCTGGCCGAATGAAGTCACCTTCCAGGTGCGCGACACCGGCATCGGCATCGCGCCCGAAGCCCGCGCGCGGATCTTCCGCGAATTCGAACAGGCCGACGACGGCATTGCACGCACCTATGGCGGCACGGGCCTTGGCCTGTCCATCAGCGAGCGCATCGTGCGCCGCATGGGCGGACGGATCTCGCTGGACAGCAAACCCGGCGAGGGGTCGACCTTCGAAGTGTCGATCCCGCTCGCCGCGGCCGAC
>JAHCKB010000032.1 GCA_026125985.1 Bradyrhizobium sp. | reverse complement strand
TGCCCCAGCGTCAGGCGCGGATCGAGCAGCCGGCCGAAATCGTCAAAGATGACGTAGCGGTCGAGCGTCACCTCGCCGATGTCAGGGTCGATCTCCACTTCGGCGAGATGGCAGCCGTTGGGAAAGGTGTACTGGTCGCAGAGATGCGTAGCTTTCGCCGCCAGTCCCGGCGCGATGTCGTCGTCGGGCGTCTCGTAGGAGGTGAGCGCCACCTCCTCCAGGCTGATTGCCTGCCCGGTCGAAGCGACGCGCAACATGCCTGCTTCGTAACGGACGTTCTCGACGCCGGTCTGCAGCAGGCGGGCGGCAAGCCGCCGCGCATTGTCGATCAGCCCCTCCGCCGCCATCAGCACCGCCGTGCCGCCCTGATGCATCGAGCGCGCGCCGCCATGCCCACCGCCGCTGTCGAGTTCGTTGGTGTCGCCCTGCCGGAACTGAAAGATGCCGAGCGGAAGACCGAGCGCATCGGCAGCGATCTGCGCATAGGTCGTCTCGTGGCCCTGGCCGTTGGAGTGCGTGCCGACCCTGATCTCGATATGCCCCTCTTCGGTGACGCGCAGCTCGGCCACCTCGTTGGGCTGGCCGCGCGCGGTCTCGATAAAGCAGGCATAGCCGAGCCCGCGCAGCCGGCCGCGCCTGCGCGACTCCCGCTGCCGCGACTTGAAGCCGTCGGCCGCCTTGATCGCGAGTTCGATCGCATGGCCGAAGCTGCCCTGTTCGATTGACAAACCCATTGCCGAGCGATGTGGAAAACGGCGCACGATGTTCCTGCGCCGCAGTTTCAGCGCATCCATGCCGAGCTTGTGGGCTGCGATGTCGATGCACCGTTCGATCAGGTAGTTGGCTTCGGGCTTGCCCGCGCCGCGATAGGCGTCGACCGGCGTGGTGTTGGTGAAGACGGCCCGGGTCTGGAAGGCGACAAGCGGAATGTCGTAGACGCCACCCATGGCGCTGCCCATCGCCATGGTCGGCACGACCGGCGCCACCGTCGAAACGTAGGCGCCCATGTTCACGAGCACATGGGCTTCGAGCGCGAGGAATTTTCCGTCCGCATCGAGGGCAAGGCGGGCGCGAACGATGCTGTCGCGGCCATGCACGGAAGCGAAGAACTCCTCGTTGCGCTCGCCGATCCATTGCACCGGGCGATTCAGGCGCCGCGCCGCCCACAGCACCAGCACCCATTCCGGATAGAGCACGTTCTTCATCCCGAAGCCGCCGCCGACGTCGGGAATGCTGACACGCAGTTGCTCGCGCGGAATGCGAAACACGGAATCGGCGAGCAGATCGCGGATCGCGTGCGCGCCGGCGGCCGACGCCGTCAGGTGCAGGCGGCCGGTGGCAGCATCGTATTCACCGAGCGCGCCGCGTGTCTCCAGCGAGGCCGCCACAACACGGTTGTTCACCAGTTCGCATTCGATGACATGGGCGGCGTTGCGAATCGCGGCCTGCACCGGCGCCATCTCACCGCGATCGTAGACGAAGGCGACGTTGCCAGGAGCTTCCGGCCAGATGACCGGCGTTTGCGGCAGAGTGGCGCTCGCAAGCGAAACGACAGGCGCGAGCGGCTCGTACTCGACGACGACAGCCTCGGCAGCGTCGCGCGCAGCTTCAGCCCTTTCCGCCACCACGAAGGCAACCGGCTCGCCGACATAGCGAACGATCTCGCGGGCCAGCGCATGACAGGGCGGAACGACCAGCGGCTGTGCCATCGGGATGTTGGTCACCCCGCAGGGCAAGGGACCAAGATCTTCCGCGGTCAGATCCGCACCGGTAAGGACGGCGGCAACGCCGGGCATCTGGCGAGCGGCACCGACATCGATCGTAGCGATCCGCGCATGTGCATGCGGGGAACGGACGACGATGCCGTGCAGCGCCCCCGAAGCGGCGAGATCGGCGACATAGCGCCCCCGTCCGCGCAGGAAGCGCTCGTCTTCGAGGCGGTCGAGGCTGCGGCCCAGCAGCGGCTTGGTCATTTCAGATGTATGGAACGAGAGCGTCGCAAAGGCAACGCCTGCACACAGGCGTGGACGCGTCTCGAATCAGCCCGACCTGCGCCGCGGCTGCGCTGGCTCCTCCGGCGGCCACACCTCGTCGCGCACGACATATTGAACGTCCTGCGGCTTGACCGGTTTGCCGCGCTCATCGACCAGCGCGACCTTCAGCTTCCGGCCGCTTGTGCGCGAGCGCAGGCCAAAAGCAGGCTCGCCCTCCGCCAGCCATTTGTCGCCCCACGCAGTCATCGCGAAGAACGGCAGCCCGAGTTCGGCGCCCATTTTCGTCAGGGGATATTCGATCCTCGCGCGCTGCCCCTCCTCGCGGTATTCGCGCCGCTCCATGATGCCGGCATCCACCAGCGCCGCGAGTCTGGCGCTCAGCACGCTGCGCGGCACATCGAGTTCGGCCTGGAAGTCGTCGAAGCGCCGCACGCCATACATGGCCGAGCGCAGGATCAGCAGCGTCCAGCGGTCGCCGATCAGCTCGAAGCTGCGTGCCAGGTTGCAGTCACAGGGCTTGACTGGCGAGCGGCGAATGGCGGGGCGATCGGTCATGGCATCCACACTCTGAGTTGCTTTTCTGGATTTAGCCTATATAAGTCTAAGTCCAAAATATGGACCTAATAGGTTTGGAGGCAACGCCATGCCCAATATCGTCGTTCGACTTCCAGCCGGGCTGCTGGATGAGCGCACCCGGTCCACTCTGGTCGACGGGATCAACGCAGCCGCCGCCGAATGCGAGCGCATTCCGCCCGATCCCGTGAAACGGGCGCTGTGCTGGGTGGTGATCGATGAAATTGCGGCCGGTCATTGGACCTGCGGCGGCCGAGATCCCCTGCAGGCCGTCATTCCAGTGATGGTGTCCGCAAATGTCCCGGCAGGCGTGCTCGACGATGCAAGCCGGGCGCAATACGCGCGCCTGCTGCACCAGGCTGTGACTTCCGCCCTCCCCGGCGAGCAACGCCGCATCGCCACGTCCTGCATGATCAATGACGTCGCCGACGGCACCTGGGGCGTCAATGGCCGGATCTGGCGTCTGCCCCAAATGGCCGCTGCGGCGGGCTTCGAACACCTGCAACATCTCGCGCAAGCGAATTGATGATCGCGCAAGGAGGGAAACATTGTCATGACAGCGCGCAGCATGGACGTCGACGATCCCCTCGAGGATTTCATCCGCCGCGATATCACGCTTGATGACGTCGCCAGGCGGGTCTATGTCGCCGGCGCAGGGCCTGCCGTGATCGTGATGACGGAGATGCCGGGCATCAGCCCGCATGTCGCGCGCTTTGCCCGCTGGGTGCGCGACGCCGGCTTCACGGTCTACATGCCCTCCCTGTTCGGCCGAGACGGCGCAGTGCCCGAGGCCGAAGAAGGAGCCGCGGTATTCCAGCGCGCTTGCATGAGTGCGGAATTCCGCGCCATGGCCGCCAACGCATCAAGCCCGGTGACGCAGTGGCTGCGTGCATTGGCGCGCCTTGCCCACGGTGAATGCGGTGGCCGGGGCGTCGGCGCCATCGGCATGTGCTTCACCGGAAATTTCGCGCTCACCATGATGCTGGAGCCGGCCATGCTGGCCCCGGTTCTATCGCAGCCGTCGCTGCCGCTGCGGGAGCCGGCGGGCCTCGAGATCGCGCCTGACGAACTCGCGGCGGTGCGCCAGCGGCTCGATCGCGAAGACCTCACGGTGCTGGCCTATCGTTTCAAGGGCGACCGGATCTGTCGTGCCGAACGCTTTGCCGCCTATGCTGCGGCGCTCGGGGATCGCTTCATCGGACGCGAGCTGCCCGATGAAGCCGCGAACGGTGACGTTTCGCCCTTCTTCGCCCGCCATGTCCCTTACCCGCATAGCGTCGTGACCCAGCATCTGATCGATGAGGCCGGGCAGCCGACGATCGCGGCGCGCGACGAAATCCTTGCGTTCTTCAGGAAGCGGCTTGCGGATCCGACGCAATCGTCCGTTGCAGCTCCGACTATCTCGGCACCAGATTCGCAGCCTTGATCACGGGAGCCCAGAGCTCGAAATCTTCCTTCTGGATCGCCGCCAGTTCTGCGGGGGTTGTGCCGGTCGGGTTGAGCCAGAGTGACCGTGCCCGTTCCTGGAAAGCCGGGCTGCGAATTGCTTCAATGATCTCCTTGTGCAGCTTGTCGATCTCGGCTGTCGGGGTCTTCGCGGGCGCGTAGAAAGCATACCAGGCCGAACCGGATATATTGTAGCCCTGCTCGATGAATGTCGGCACCTCGGCGACCTGCGGATGTCTCTTCTTTCCGCTGGTCGCCAGCAGGTTGATCGTCCCTGCCCTCGCCTGCGCGACGAGGTCACCGAGGGGACCGCAGACCATCGGCACCTGGCCGCCCATCACAGCCGTCAGGGACGGGACCGTTCCCTTGTAGGAGATCGCGCTGATCTTGACATTGGCGGCCTCGGCGAACTTGAGAGGAAGCAGATGCGGCAGCGTGCCGAGACCGGGCACAGCGACGTTGCCCTGATCCGGGTTCTTCTTCAGCCATGCAACGAGTTCGGCGAGCGTCTTTGTCTTTGTCATCGGTCCCGTCGCAAAACCGAAATCAAAGGTCACGGCCTGGGTTACGGGCGCGAAGTCGGCAACCGGATCGTACTGCAGATCCTTGAATACCGACGGGGCAAGGACCATTGTCCCAAACGGCGTAAAGAGCAACGTCTTCCCGTCAGGCTCCGCCTGCTTGACGTCACGCGTTCCAATTCGACCGTCGGCGCCGGTCCTGTTCTCGACGATGGTCGAGATGCCCATCTTCTTTTCCAGATGGTCGGCGATCAGGCGGGCCAGGACATCGCCTCCGCCGCCCGGAGCATATGGAAACACGATCTTGAGCGTCGAACCGGCTTCAGACACCGAACCGGCCGCCAGTCCGCCAACCGTCGCTGCGGCACCCAACAGAAAATTGCGTCTATCCATGGTCTCCTCCCTGCTGCGTTGTCTTGCCATTGCCGTTCTTGTGCGGCTGCTCTGGAAAACTTTCGGCTATTGGCTACCGGCTCGGACAGCCGCACGCCCGCGATCGGTGCGGCCGCCCGCGCACGAAACACCTCTGCGAACCGCGCGCGTCGCGCCGCGCTCGGCGCGTCCCGGATTGCTTCGCGGCGACGCTTTGCGGACCGCCTGCCGTGCCTGAAGGCTGAACACCTCCTCATAGGAGCGCGCCGCCGTCGCCATCACCTTGTCGAGCAGCCGCAAGAGCTGCGCGCGTTCGGCGCCGCTGAGACCTTGCATATAGGTGGCATTACGTTCGATCGCGAACGCAAGGATCCTGTCGTGCAGGCGGCGGCCTTCCGCGGTAAGCGCAAACAGGGTCTGCCGACGATCTTGCGGGCTGGAGCTATGGGAAACCAAACCCCGATCGATCAGATCGGAGATCGAACGGCTGAGCTGACCTTTGTCGAGGTAGAGTTCATCCGCCAGCCGCGCAAGCGTGACCGGCGCAAATGCGCAGACGACACTAAGCGCACGCCATTCCCCAAGGTTCAGCCCGAACTGCGCCGAGATGCGAGCCTGACCGGTGCGATCGCCGATCGTCGCCAGCCGCGCAATCCGATACATCAGCAGATCGCGGACATTGCCGGCACGGGCCACAGCCTTGTTCGACGCCATGTGATTACCTTGACTTTATCAATGTTTGATTTTGTCATATAGATGGGGGGTGTCAAGCGCTGGAGGCCACCCCGCGCATGCCGGTGGATGAACTTTGGTCGGACACCACGCCGCCGGACGCCGCGACGCACGAAACGCGGCCCAACCGGACCTCTCAGCTTTCGTCAGGATGAAAATGTCCAGCTCGCAACAAACAAAGCCGCGCACGAGAATTGTCTTCCTCGGCACCAAGGGCGGTCCGCGCGTCGACAATGGCCACTCCAACCCCGCCAATCTCATTGAGATCGGCGGGACCCGCGTGGTGCTGGATTGCGGCATGGGTGTCAGCCGTCAGCTCGCGGCGGCAGGCGTACCGCTGAACTCGCTGAACTACATCCTGATCACCCATCATCATTCCGATCACAATCTCGAATACGGAAATCTCGCCTACAACGCCTGGGTCACCGGCCTTGCGACACCGATCCGTTCATTCGGTCCGGTCGGAATCGAACGGATGACAAACGCCTATTGGGAGCTCAACGCGTTCGACGTCGACACGCGCATCGACGACGAAGGCCGGCCCGACCCGCGAAAGCTCCTCATTGCCAGAGACATCGATCGCGGAGGGATGGTGTTTGAAACCGACGATTTCAGCGTCACGGCATTCCGAACGCCCCACCCCCCCGATAATCGATAATTTCGCCTACAAGTTCGCCACTCCGGACGGAACGATCGTGTTCTCCAGCGACACCATCTACAACCCGGCGCTGGCGAAATTCGCCGAAGGAGCAGACGTTCTGGTGCACGAGGCCCTGTTTGCCCCCTACATCGACCGGCTGGTGGCGCGGGTCAGGAACGGCGCTACCCTGGCAAGCATCTGCTCGAGAGCCACACCACCGCGCAGGACGTCGGCAGGGTCGCGACCGCCGCCGGCGTGAAGCTCCTCGTTCTGAACCATCTGGTTCCCGGCGATCTCGACGTGACCGACGAGCAATGGACATCGGCCGTGCGGGAAAACTTCGGAGGCAAGGTGATGGTCGCCAGGGACCTGATGGAGCTGGCGCTGCCGCTCTGATCCAGGGCGCAGCCTGTTGCGGCCAAGGCGGCTGCCTACCGCGCATTCCCAGGCGCGTGCAAATTCCACAGATCCGCGCGCCAATGCGTGACGATGGCGAGCGTCATTGCAATGCCTGCCGCCGCGTAGAGCGTCCCCGTCGCGGCAAAGCCGATCTTCTCGATCAGGCTGCCAGCGACCAGCAGCCCGAGCGGCAGGCCGTAGATCACCATCATGCGCACGCCCATGACTCGGCCGCGAAACTGCTCGCTGGCCGCCCGCATCAGGATGACGGCGACGGAAATCATGGAGAGGCTCTGGCAGAAGCCGGTGAGCAGCAGGCAGACGATCGCCGTCGGCACGGTCTGCATCTGGACGAACACGAGCAGCGTTCCATACCAGGCTACGGTCGCGGCGACCATCAACCGCGCTACGCGGACGCCACCAATCATGCTGAGCGAGAGCGAGCCGGCCAGCGAACCGATCGCAAAGCTCGCCGAGAGATAGCCTAGCCCGGTCTGGTTGGTGCCGTAGATGGTCTTTGCAATATAGGGCAGCAATCCGTTCGATAGCGGATAGGCGGTCAGGTTGACGAGGAAAGCGACCCACATCGCAGCCTGCATCCGCGGCGTGGACCAGATGACGCTGACGCCTTCCCGGAGATCGCGCAGGGGTGAGGCGCGCATCGGCTCGCCGGCGGCGTCCGTCACCGGGCGAGCCCGCTTCGGCGCGACCACGCACAGCGTCAGGCTGGTCGCCAGAACATAAAGACAGACGATCGCCACATAGGCCCGCCCCATACCCAGCGCAGCAAACAGCCCCGCCCCGCTCAGGGCACCGGCAATGCGCGCGGTGTCCATCGTGGTTCTGGAAACGCTGATCGCGCCGATCAGCAAGTCGTGCGGCATGATGGTCGCGACCAGCGCTCCGCGAACGCCGAGGTCGGACGGCCTCACCAACCCCATCAGAGCGGCAATGACGAAGACGAAGATCGGGGTCAGGTGGCCGGTCAGCGCCAGCGTCATAAGGGCTGCCGCAAGCACCGCATAGATTGCACGCATCATGGCCAGGAGATCGCGGTGGCCGATCCGGTCGCCGACTACCCCGAACAATGGCGCAATCAGCGTGCCGACATAGCCGAGCGAGGCATACAGGGTAAGCAGCAGCACCGACCCCGTCTCGACCAGCACATACCAGCCGAGGATGATCTGCTCCATCTCGAACGCCCAGGACGTGACGAGATCGGCCGGCCACTGAAATCGATAATTCCGGATGCGGAACGGTGCCAGCGCAGACGGGCGCGCGGTCTCGCTCAAAGCCCGATGACGCGGATCATCGCGTTCCACCCTGCCAGTTTCTTGCCGGCCGGGAACGGCTTGTACCCGGCAGCGAAATCATTTTGTGAAACGTTATGCCGCCGGTCTTGCGGGAGTCAATGACGCCGGCATGCACTGCGCAACAGAGCGACATGCGCAGACCAAAGGGTGGATCAGGCGACGATGGCCGCCTTGTCGGACCCACCCGGCATCAGTCGCACAAGTTCGGCGGCGGATACCGGCCGGCTGAACAGATAGCCCTGCATCTCGGTGCAGCCGAGATCCCGCAGCAGGTCCCGCTGCCACTCCTGCTCCACCCCTTCCGCCGTCGTCGTCATGTTGCTGGCCTTGGCGATGTTCACCACGGCCTGGATGATCGCCGCCGATGCGCCCTCGTCGCCGATGCCCTTGACGAAAGAGCGGTCGATCTTGATCTTGTCGAAGGGAAAGCGGTGCAGGTAGCTCAACGAGGAATATCCGGTGCCGAAATCGTCGAGCGCGATCCGCACACCCAGCGCACGCAACTGATGCAGCGTAGCAAGCGCCACCTCATCGTCACGCATCAACACCGCCTCGGTGATCTCGAGCTCGAGCCGGGATGGTGCGATTTTCGAGGCCGCAAGCGCAGCAGCAACGGTGAGCGCAAACGTCCGATTGCGGAACTGGACCGGCGAGACGTTGACGGCGATACGGACATCCTCCGGCCATTTCGTAGCCTCACCGCACGCAGCCGCCAGCACGAACTGGCCGAGCTCGTTGATCAGTCCGGTGTCTTCCGCCACCGGGATGAAGTCTGCTGGCGCAATCATGCCGCGTTGCGGATGGTGCCAGCGCAGCAGGGCTTCGCACCCTCTGATCGCGTTGTCTCGGAGATCGACCACGGGCTGATAATGGACCTCGAAACCGCCGGCGGCGATGGCCTGGCGCAATTCCGATTCCAGCATGCGCCGCGAACGAGCCCGCGCATCCATTCCCGGCTCGAAGAAACGCCAGGTTCGGCGGCCGTCGCCCTTGGCGCCATAAAGAGCAAGGTCCGCATTCTTCAGGAGCTCATCGAGGTGGCGGCCGTCTCCTGGCGCGATCGCGATGCCGATGCTGGCATCGGTTGAGATCAGGTGGCCGGCACACTCGAGGGACTGCCGGATCGCGTCGTAGATCGCCCTGACCAGTGCCTCGGTGTCCGCGGCGGAACGGACCGAATACTGGATGATGGCAAACTCGTCGCCGCCAAGCCGGGCCGCGATGTCTGCCTCGCCGAGGCAACCGCGCAGGCGTTCTGCGACACCCTTCAGAAGTTCGTCGCCGATGGGGTGGCCGAGCGCGTCATTGATACTCTTGAATTCGTCGATATCGATGTAGAGCACGGCAAGCTGTGCGCCTGGTTTCAGATCCTTCAGCGCCTGATCAAGCTTTTCCCGAAACAATGCGCGGTTCGGCAATTCGGTGAGCGCATCGTAATGGGCGAGATGGGCGATCTTTTCCTCGGCTCGCTTGCGCGAGGTGATGTCCTCGATGGTCGCGACCCAACCGCCCGACTCGAGCGGCTTGTTGACGATCTCGATGGCGCGACCGCCGGGCGCCTCGGTGATCTGGCGCGTAGCGTTGCCCAGTTTGACGCTACGGATGATCGCGGCGCAAAACGCTTCCACATCGCCGTCAAACGATCCGGTCTCCTGCCGGTGCGCGATCAGCCGTTGCATGGTGCAGCCCTGCTTGGCCACGTCGGGAGACAGGCCGAACATCTCCAGATAGGGCTGGTTGCAGACAACGATCCGGGCCGACGCGTCGTACAGCACGAGTCCTTGAGGAATATTGTCGACGGCGGTGCGAAGCTGACGCCGTTCGGCGGCGAGCGACCGGTGGAGCCATTGATGACGCTTCAGGAGCAGCCCGACCGCCACCGCGAGGACGGTGATGACCGACAGCAGCATGCATTCGAGTGCGCTGAGGACAGGAATCGCCATGCCGACGGCAATGCTTGCGGCAAGCACGGTGCAGCCAAGCGCGACCCCCTTCAGCATCGCCCTGCCGGCGGCCGGCTCGACATCATCCGCGGGCGCGGCCGTCGCGCTGTCCAGCAATCGACCGAAGCTGTGCTTGCCGCACCGGCTCATGCTTTCCTCCCCGATCCCGGCATCATTGCCCGATACAGGTGGAAGAGGCGTTAGGACTCGCGGTTAGCGCGGAGTTAAAAGTTTCCGACAGATTAACGCCGCATGCAGGCAGCGCAGGAAAACTCCGCGCCTTTTGTCGCACCGCCATTCGGTTGTTGTGAACAAGACCTAAAGAAGGCGTTGATTGAGGCGATGCACCGGAAAGATCCGCGTTTTGTCATCGATTCAACCGAAAGATCTGCACGCGGCATCGATCCGGATCGAAAGATAACGCAAAGCCCACAATTTTTGTAACACAGGATCCTTCCCGCTTAACAATTTGTCCAGTCCGCGCCCGGATAATGGGGAGGACAACATTCTGAAAATAATCGGGTTACCGCTGTGACATCCTTTGGACGTGTGATCTCCGTGCGCGGCTCGCTGGCCCGGGTCGGCCTGTTGGCGACCAGCCACGCATCTATCTCGGAAGTACGCGCAACGGTCGGCCGCTTTGTGAGCATCCGCTGCGCCGGCTCCATCATCGTGGCCATGATCACTGAAGTATCCTGCGAGAACCTGTCGAAGTCCGATAACTTCATTGCCATCGCATCCGTCGACCTGCTCGGCGAAATTCTCAACGCGGCCGAGAAGCCGAAATTCCAGCGTGGCGTCACCCACTATCCGACGATCGGAGACGAGGTCGAGCTGATCTCGAGCGAGGAACTGCGCACGATCTACGCACCTTCGGGATCCGACCAGATCAACGTCGGCACCCTGCAGCAGGATCGCTCCGTCACCGCCTATGTCGATGTCGAGGAAATGCTGTCCAAGCACTTTGCCATTCTGGGTTCGACCGGCGTCGGCAAATCGACCGGCGTGTCATTGCTGCTCAACGAAATCCTGAAAGCGCGGCCCAACCTGCGTCTCTTCCTGCTCGACGTTCACAACGAATACGGCCGTTGCTTCGGCGACAAGGCGCTGGTGCTGAACCCACGCAATCTGAAGCTGCCGTTCTGGCTGTTCAACTTCGAGGAAATCGTCGACGTGCTGTTCGCCGGCCGCCCCGGCGTACCGGAGGAGCTCGACATCCTTGCCGAGGTGATCCCGCTCGCAAAAGGCATCTACACACAATACCAGAACTCCGATCGTATCGGACTTAAACGCGCCGATCCCAAGCAGGTCGGCTACACCGTCGACACGCCGGTACCGTACCGGCTGCAGGACCTGGTCCTGCAGATCGACGAGCGGATGGGCAAGCTGGAGAACCGCTCGTCGCGCATCATCTATCACAAGCTGATCTCGCGCATCGACACCGTGAAGAACGATCCGCGCTACGCCTTCATGTTCGACAACGCGAACGTTGGCGGCGATACCATGGCCGAGGTGATCAGCCATCTGTTCCGGCTGCCGGCCAACGGTCGGCCAATGACGGTGATGCAGCTCGCCGGTTTCCCGGTGGAAGTCGTTGACTCCGTGGTGTCGGTGCTCTGCCGCATGGCGTTCGACTTCGGGCTCTGGAGCGACGGCGTCTCGCCGCTGCTGTTCATCTGCGAGGAAGCGCATCGCTACGCCTCGGCGGACCGGAGCATCGGCTTCGGCCCGACCCGCAAGGCCATTTCCCGCATCGCCAAGGAAGGCCGTAAATACGGCGTCTTCCTCGGCCTCGTCACCCAGCGCCCGGCCGAGCTCGACGCCACCATCATTTCCCAGTGCAACACGCTGTTCTCGATGCGTCTGGCAAACGACCGCGACCAGGCGCTGTTGCGCTCCGCGGTCTCGGACGCGGCGGCGAATCTGTTGTCCTTCGTGCCGTCACTCGGTACCCGCGAGGTGCTGGCCTTCGGCGAAGGCGTGGCGCTGCCGACACGGCTGCGCTTCAAGGAAGTACCGCCGCATCAACTGCCCCGCGCCGAGACGAGGATCTCCGCCGCGCCATCGGTCGCAAGCGGCCAGGATACTCATTTCGTCAGCGCCGTGCTGGAGCGCTGGCGCGGCGCCACCTCAAGCCGCGACAACCAGGGCGATTCCGGCTTCAGCCAACCGCAGCGTTACGAACCGCGCACCCCCGAACCTCGCGCGCCGGAGCCACGCACGGTGGAAGCGCCGATGCTGCAACCGTCGCTGGGCCTCGATCCCGACCGCTTCTCGCTGCTCAAGAAACCGCTTCGCTAGAGCCTTGCACGGCCGCGGCTTTCGATTAAGGTCCCGGCAAAACCGGGGCCTTTTCATGACACAGCCAATCGCCAACCGCTTTCCGACGCCGTCCCTCGACAAGCTGCCGGAGGATATCCGCACCCGCATTCTGACCGTGCAGGAGAAATCCGGATTCGTGCCGAACGTGTTCCTCACGCTTGCCTATCGGCCCGACGAGTTTCGTGCCTTTTTCGCCTACCACGACGCGCTGATGGAAAAGGACAGCGGCCTCACCAAGGCCGAACGCGAGATGATCGTGGTGGCAACCAGCGCCGCGAACCAGTGCCAGTATTGCGTGATCGCACATGGCGCGATCCTGCGCATCCGCGCCAAAAGTCCCGTCATTGCCGACCAGATCGCGGTCAATTATCGCAAGGCGGATATCGCGCCACGGCAGCGCGCCATGCTCGACTTCGCCATGAAGGTAAGCCGCTCGGCGGAGGAAGTTTCCGAGGCAGACTTTGCCGCGCTTACCGCGCACGGCTTTTCCAATGATGACGTCTGGGACATCGCCGCCGTTGCGGCCTTCTTTGCCCTGTCCAACCGGCTCGCCAACGTCACCGCGATGCGCCCCAACGAGGAGTTCTATCTGATGGGTCGGTTGCCGAAGGGAAACTAGGCGCGCTATCGCGCGCACACGCTACGGCGGTCGAGGTGGAGAAGTGCCGGCGCTGACAGGATGAGCCGCGGCCCCACCTCGATCATGTCGACGCGAAGCCAACATTTGCTGTGAGCGATGCGTGCCCCTGTGCTAAAGGGAAGCGGGAGATTTCTTCGGACCGACAATGGTGAAAACCCAGCGGCCCATCAGCCCGGATGACGACCACCGTGTCGTCAAGTTCCGGCCGCGCACCTCGGCACGCCCGCCCGGTCGTGTGCTGCAGGACGTACCGCAGCAGGCGGCCGATTTTTCGCGCTATGATCGGAAGGAAGAGGAACCGGACGATTTTCGTCACCGCATGCTGGCCAATCTGGCCGCCCTTGCCTTCACGGTGGCGCTGACTGCCATCGGCATCTGGCTGGCGCTCAGCATTGCGGAACTGCGCAAGACCCAGGATTGCGTGCTGACCGGGCGCCGCGACTGCGCCCAGATTTCCTCCATCCCGCGCGGCTGACGTTCCGCCGCTCCACCAAGTCGCGGATTTCGGGGCGGAAGTCACCGCTGCGGAGCCGGCCAAGCTCCATTGAACTCAGGCCCCCGCTCCGTTATACGGGCTCACGACTCCGGATCAGGGAAAAGCGGGCATTCCGGGGCGACGGGCCTCTGACGTCCCCCGATACGCCGGAATTATCCTCAGTATATCAAAGGCTTAATGATGTCCTCAACATTCGAGCAGATCGCCAACATTATCGCGGAGACCTGCGACATTCCGCGCGACACGATCAAGCCGGAGAGCCATGCCATCGACGATCTCGGGATCGACAGCCTGGACTTCCTCGACATCGCCTTTGCCATCGACAAGGCCTTCGGAATCAAGATGCCGCTGGAAAAATGGACCCAGGAGGTCAACGACGGCAAAGCCACCACCGAACAGTATTTCGTGCTGAAGAATCTCGCCGATCGCATCGACGAACTGGTCGCAGCCAAGAACGCGGGCGGCGGCGCCGCCAGCTAAAGCGCCGGACATGCAGCTTGACTATTTCCAACTGATCGACCGCATCGTCAGCCTCGACCTCGAGGGCAAGACGATCATGGTCGAGGCCCAGGTTCCCGAGAAGCACACCATCTTCGAGGGCCACTTCCCGGGCTTTCCAATCATGCCCGGCGTCCTCCTGACCGAGGCGATGGCGCAGAGCTCAGGTTGGCTTCTCCTGGGCTTGCTGAAGTTCGAACGCATGCCATTCCTCGCCATCGTCAAGGAAGCCAAGATGCGGGGCTTCGTCAGTCCCGGTCAGTTACTGACGATCGATGCGCAGCTCGAGCACGAGGGTTCCGGATTTGCCGTTACCAAGGCGAAGGGCCGCGTCGGCAAGGAACTGAAATGCAGCGCTGAGATAACCTTCGGCCTCTCGCCCTTTCCCGACCCCGGTTTTCGCACCTACATGGATGCAATGGCGACAAAGATCGGCTTCCCGATGCAGGCGATCGCACAATGAGCCAGGCCAAGGAAGTTTGGATCACCGGCATCGGCATCGTTTCGTCATTGGGCGAAGGGCTGGACGCGCATTGGGACGCGTTGAACGCCGGGCGCATCAATGTCGACGAGACCCGGTTTGCGCCCTACATCGTGCATCCGCTCGCCCCGGTCAGCTTTGACGCCCAGATCCCGAAAAAGGGCGACCAGCGCCAGATGGAGGCGTGGCAGCGCATCGGCGTCTATGCCGCCGGCCTTGCGCTGGACTCGGCCGGCGTCAAGGGCAACCAGGAAATCCTGTCGCGGATGGACATGATCGTCGCCGCGGGCGGCGGCGAACGCGATATCGCGGTCGACCTTGCGATCCTCAATGCCGCCGCCAAGGGCAATCTGGCGCCGGGCTTCCTTAACGAAAAGCTGATGAACGATCTGCGCCCGACGCTGTTTCTGGCGCAGCTCTCCAACCTGCTCGCCGGCAATATCGCGATCGTACACGGTGTCTGCGGTACCTCGCGCACCTTCATGGGCGAGGAAGCCGCCTCCATCGACGCGGCGCGGATCGCGCTGGCACGCATCGCGAGCGGCCAGAGCGACATCGCACTGGTCGGCGCCGGGCATAACGGCGAGCGGCAGGATCTCCTGATCCTCTACGAATTCGGTGACTTCAACCTGAAGGGCAAGTACGCCCCGCTCTGGTCGCGCGACACCTCGCATGGGGGCTTCGCGCTGGGCTCGGCCGGCGCTTTCCTGGTGCTGGAATCGCGCGAGCATGCGCAGGCGCGCGGCGCCAAACCTTACGCGAAGCTGAGCCGGGTGGTCACCGATCTTGCGCCGCGCAAGCAGCCGGGTGCGGTGGCGAAATCCCTGGAGGCCATGTGGCCGAAGCTGGGACTATCATCCGACACCGGCTATCTGATCTCCGGCGCCACCGGCGTCGAGCCCGTGACGTCGGAAGAGAAAGCCTTCCTGCAGAAGCACCCCGGCTATGCCGTGCGCTCCACCGGCACGATCTTCGGACATACGCTTGAAACCCAGTTTCCGCTCGGGCTGGCGCTGGCGGCCCTGTCGATCTCGCGAGGGGCACTCTTCCCGCCCAACGATCCCACCGGTTTCGAGGTTGAAAAGGCCGGCGCGCCGAACCAGATTGTCGTCGAGGGCGCCGGCCACTGGCAGGGCGAAGGCCTCGCTTTGGTGGAAGCGGTCAAGTAGCAATTGCGGACGGGCCGCGGGCCGCGGATCGTGCGCCAGACGTTGACGGGGAACATATGTCAGCACCACGCGATAAGATGGGCCGGCCGATCGTCGTCGTCACCGGCATGGGCGTCGTCACCTCGCTCGGATCGGGCAAGAAAGACAATTGGGACAGGCTGACCGCGGGCGAATCCGGTATCCGCACCGTGAGCCGGTTTCCGATCGACGGTCTGAAAACCACCATGGCCGGCACGGTCGATTTCATCAGCGTCGATCCGTTCTCCTCCACGGGCCTTACCGAGCGTCTCGCTCATATCGCCACCGAAGAAGCCCTCGCCCAGGCCGCCATCGGCGCCAGGGGCGACTTCCCCGGCCCGCTGTTCCTGGCGGTGGCCCCGGTCGAGGTCGAATGGCCGCAGCGCTTCGAACTCGGCCGCGCCGTCGGCAAACAGGAATTCGGCTATCCTGAGCTACTGCAGGCGAGCGGCGGCGGCAGGTTCGCCGATTTCCATCATCGCTTCCTGTTCGGCTCGATCGCCGGCAACCTTGCCGAGACCTACGGCACCAAGGGCTCGCCGATCTCCCTGTCGACCGCCTGTGCTTCCGGCGCCACTGCAATCCAGCTCGGCGTCGAGGCGATCCGGCGCGGTGAGACCGAAGCGGCGCTGTGCGTGGCCACCGACGCCTCGGTCAATCCCGAAGCCATGGTGCGATTCTCACTGTTGTCGGCGCTGTCGACCCAGAACGATCCGCCGCAGGCCGCCTCGAAGCCCTTCTCCAAGAATCGCGACGGTTTCGTCATGGCTGAAGGCGCCGGCACGCTTGTGCTGGAAAGCTACGATGCGGCAGTCGCCCGCGGCGCGAAAATCCTCGGCATCGTCGCAGGATGCGGCGAACTGACCGATTCCTTCCATCGCACGCGCTCCGCCCCCGACGGCAAGCCGGCGATCGGCTGCGTACTCAAGACGCTGGCGGACGCCGGAATGGCGCCGGAGCAGATCGATCATATCAACGCGCACGGCACTTCGACGCCGGAAAACGACAAGATGGAATATCTCGCCACCAATGCGGTGTTCGGCGAGCACACATCGAAAATTCCGGTCACGTCGAACAAGTCCGCTGTCGGCCACACCATCTCGGCCGCCGGCGCAGTCGAGGCCATCTTCTCGCTGCTCACGCTGGAGCACCAGCGCATCCCTCCGACGCTCAACTACGAGAACCCGGACCCGGCAATTCCGTTCGACGTGGTCGGCAACAAGGCACGCGACGCCCGCGTGACCGCCGTTATGTCCAACTCGTTCGGCTTCGGCGGGCAGAACGCCTCGTTGATCCTGACGCGGGAGCCGGCGTAAAGCGCCACGCCGCATCCCGCAATGGACCGACTGCTCCTCCTTCGCCTCAAGCTGCGCCTGCGCAAAGCGCTCAAGCCGATCGGCGAAGCTGCGGTCGGCGGCCTCACCATTGCGCTGTTGCGTATCACGCGGCTGTTCGATCCTGACAAGACGGCCAACTTCTTCGGCCGCGCCGCGCATTTCATCGGCCGCCATTTGCGCGAGGACCGCATAGGTCGCGAGAACCTCAAGGCCGCCTTCCCCGAGAAGTCACCGGAAGAGATCGAGAAGATTCTCGCCGGCGTCTGGGACAATCTCGGCCGCATCGGCGCAGAGTTCGCCCATCTCGATCATATCTGGGACTACGACGTCAGTCAGCCTGACAAGCCAAGCCGCGTGGAGTTCGGCGCGCGCACCAAGCAGATCTTCGATGCGCTCCGCGACGACGGCAAGCCGGCGATCATCTTTGCCAGCCACCTCGGCAATTGGGAGATACCGGCGCTCGGCGCGGTCGCTCATGGCCTCGACTGCGCAATCCTGTTCCGTCGCCCCAACAGCGAGGCCGCCGACCGAGCCATCGAGCGCACGCGGGCGGTGAAGATGGGCACACTGATCCCCGCCGGCCGCGATGCACCGTTCAAGCTCGGCCAGGCGCTGCAGAACGGTCAGCACGTCGCCATGCTGGTCGATCAGTGGTTCACCAACGGCGTCGACGTCACCTTCTTCGGCCGCAAGACCAAGGCCAATCCGACGCTGGCCCGCCTGGTCCGCCAGGTGGAATGCCCGATCCATGGCGTGCGCATTATCCGCCTGCCTGACCACCGCTTTCGCGCCGAACTGTCCGAGGAAGTAAAGCCCGTCCGCGACGCCAACGGCCAGATCGACATCCAGGGCACCATGCAGGCCGTCACCGATGTGATCGAGGGCTGGGTGCGCGAATATCCGGACCAGTGGCTGTGGTTGCACCGAAGATGGCGGTAGCAGTGGTCTGAACTAGCCGACCGCGCGCTCGGTGATCGAGCATGTTGCCGTAGCAAGGGCATGAACGACATCACGATCGTCGGTCAGCACCGCGTCGGCGAACACGACACGCGAACCGCGGTGGCGCAGCCGGGCCTTTGCCGTAAACGTCGCAGGGCCCGGCCGGATGCCCCGCACGTACTGGATACCGAGCTGGGTGGTAACGAAGGCCTCGTTCGGCTTCAGCGTCGTATTCACCGCATAGCCGATGCAACTGTCGAGCACCGCCGAAATCACGCCGCCATGAACGGCGCCGACAAAATTAACGTGATAGTCGCAGGGTCGAAAGCTCACTTCGGCACTGCCGTTTTCGAAACGCTCCAGCCGGATTCCCATCAATTCGATTGCCGGGCTGTTCGGCAGTTCGCCGTGCACCACTGCCTGGAGATAGCCGCTCATGTCGAGCCCGGCGGCAGCCTTCATCACGTCGGCAGGCGCCGTCCAGGAAATCGACTGTGTTTGTCGCGGTATTTCTGTCATCACAATTCCAGGGTGGCGCGGAATTCGATGGCCGCGCGCGCGATGATCTTGGCCTTGGTACGCTTCAACACCTCCAGCGGCCCCTTTGCGATTTGCTCGGCCATCGCCAACGCGCGCGACGCCAGTGCCTCGGCGGTCGTGACCTCGGTCACCAGCCCCAGGCGAAGGGCCTCCGCCGCATCGATGATGCGGCCCGTCAGGCAAAGCTCTCGCGCGGCCGCGCCACCAATCAAATCATGCAA
Organism: Bradyrhizobium sp.; assembly: GCA_026125985.1. Taxonomy (GTDB): domain Bacteria; phylum Pseudomonadota; class Alphaproteobacteria; order Rhizobiales; family Xanthobacteraceae; genus Bradyrhizobium. The sequence continues at coordinate 1,229 of JAHCKB010000032.1, read as the reverse complement.
CGGCCCATAGACGACGTCGCCGAAGGCGATCTCGGGATGGCCGAACCGCGAGGTCTCGGCGGCGATCCTGATGTCGCAAAGCACCGCCGTATCCATTCCCCCGCCCAGCGCCGGCCCGTTCACGGCGGCGATGACCGGCTTGGGAAAGCGCAGCAGATCGAGATGATAGCGGTCGCTTGAGGCCCAGAGCGTCCTGTGGAATTCGGGGTCCTTGGCGGCAGGACCGAACTCGGAGAGATCGAAGCCTGCCGAAAACGCGCCTCCTGCTCCCGTCAGCACCACGCATTTGACGGTATCGTCGACCGCCAGGCGCTCCAGCGCTTCACTGACGGCGTCGCGCAACGCGATCGACAGCGCGTTCTTCTTGTCGGGCCTGTTCAGGGTTAATACCGCGACGTGCGGCGCGGGCAGCGCTAGTCGGACGAGGTCGTCCATGGCATTCTCCATACCGACCAGTATTGAGAAGGGATCGGACCGGCGATGTCAATACCCCCCAGTATGGAGACTGGCGCAGCATCCGAGGGTGACGCGGCCCGCCTGAGCCGACGGCATTGGCAGCGCGCGGCGCTGGAGACGCTGACCGAAGGCGGCATTGCCGCGGTGACGGTGCCGCGCCTCGCCAAGCGCCTCGGCGTCACCAAGGGCAGTTTCTACTGGCACTTCAAAAGTGTCGACGACCTGCTGCGCGCGGCGCTTGCCGACTGGGAACGCATCTTCACCGACGAGCGGCTCGCCGAATTTGCCGCCATCGCCGATCCGCGCGAGCGATTGAAGCCCTGGCTCGGCGAGATCGGTTACGACCACCCTGCCCAGCGCCTGCATCTTGCGATCGAGGGTGCGGCCAATCACCCCGTGGTCGGCGAATTCTTTGCCAGCGTCGCGGCCAAGCGGATCGACTTCATCGCCACGGCATTGCATCAAGCCGGACTCCCGCGAGCCGAGGCTGCGGCCCGCGCCATCGCCATCCATTCGGCCTATCTCGGTTTCCTGCGGCTGAATGCATCCGCCCCGCGCACGGTCGGCGCCGGCCGGACCCGTGCCAACCGGGCGCGAGCAATCTTTTCGATTCTGGGCGGCCTGGACCGATCGGCCCCGATCAATGCACGCCAGCGCAAGTGGCGCTAGTGACTCTGGCTGCACGGCGGATGGCGGCAGTTGGCAGCTAGTTGCCGGCCTCGACAACAGGTGACACGCTGTGCGGCGGATTTTCACGGCAACCTCGAGATATT